>CAJOMY010000001.1 GCA_905235775.1 uncultured Bacteroidales bacterium
ATCTCCTTCCCCCGCAGCCAGGGGTGTTCGCGCTCGATGCGGGCGATCTCCCGGAACTGTCGCTCCGGCGTCCACTTCACGCCCTCATTCGGCGTGTCTGTGCAGCCGTAGAGCTCAAGGATGCGGTAGATCACCCCGTCGTAGTCCACGGCCCACCACGCGCAGGAGAAGGGCTTGGCATAGCCGAAGTCATAGCTGCGGCAGATCTTCCAGTGCTTCATCTCGCCGCGCGTCAGGTCCAGTGGCGGGATCACGTGGCACCAGCGGTGGTGCTGCCTCAGCTCTTCGGCGGAATCCTGGCAGCCTGCCGCCTCTGCCGCCACCAGATCGGGCTCCGGCCGGAAGTCCTCAAAGAACTGCCCCTCGAAAATATCCCAGCGCCCTTTCAGCCAGGCCTTGCGCAGCTTGGGCGGGAGGTTCTCAAGCTGCTTGATATAGTCCGGGTTCGCCTCCATGAGCGCCTTGTTGTCCGTGACCAGGCTCTGGATGAAGCTGTACTCCTCCGGGTCCTCGTCCGGCTTGAAGCGCCGGTCGATGAACAGGCGCCTGACCCACTCGTGTCCCACGCCGCCTGGGTTCATGGTGTAGTAGATCCGCTTGGGGAAATTGTTCACGCCTCGGACGCAGGCCCGCAGCTTGTCCATGCTGTCCTCGCTCTGCTGCGTCGCCTCGTCCACGAACAGCACATCGATCTCGGTGCCCTGAAAGCGCAGGGCGTCCCGCTCCTTGTCGCAGTATCGGAAGAGGATGCGGCTGCCGTTTGGGAACACGATGTGCTTTTTGCTGTCGTTGTAGGTCGCAAGGCGCTCGCCGGCGCTCTCGGCATGGACGTGCAGCAGCTCGCAGAGCGGGAGGATGTGGTTCTCCTGCAGCTCCGGGTAGGTCTTGCGCACGATCATGACCTTGATGCCCGGATAGCGGAAGCACAGCAGCACGGCCTTGATGCGCACGGCCCAGCTCTTGCCGCCGCCGCGCGCCCCGCCGAAGCCGACGTATTTGTGCGTGTCGGTCAGAAACAGCTTTTGCTTGGGGCTCGGCGCCGGTATGTCCAGTGTCGGCATTCTTTGCTCCTTTCAGTCGCAGTCGTAAGTCGTGAGTCGTGAGTCGTGAGAAGGCAAGCCCCGGACCTGTCATTGCGAACCAGTGCGCACACTGGTGTGGCAATCCGTCTCTTTTCTCACGACTGCCGCGCAGCGGCTTACCCGCTCGCCTCCTCCGTCCCGTCCACAAAGCGGATTGTGACCTCTTCCCGGCCTCCGCTCTGTGCGGTCTCCCTCTGCAGCGCCAGCAGCCGCAGCTCGCTCTCCGCCGCCTCACGCGGCGTCTGGATGCCCAGCAGCGTCCGCACGTCCAGCAGGGCAGCCGTGGCAGCCCTCAGATCCCGCGCGTTTAGATGCTCGCTCCGCAGGATCTCGCCGGCCTTGTCCTTGGCAAGCAAAGCGATCTCCCGCATGGCGGCGTAGTCCTCGCAGCCGTCCCACTGTCCCGCAGCTGTCCCACTGTCACGCTGTCCCGTTTCTTTCGGCGGTGCACACGCGGCAGGCTCGACAGGCGCGCTCTTATCCTGCGTCCATCCGTATTGCTTCACCCAGCGCCCGACCGTGCTCTTGGGCACGTCGTACTTGGCCGCCAGCTGCCGCATGGAGAATCCGCGCCGGTAGTCTGCGCGCACGGCTTCTTTGTCGATATCTGCCATCGTCTCACCTCTTTTCCTCCATTATCCGCAAACATGCCGCCCTGTTTAATCCCCGCCTCGCAAAAAAAGCAAGGGACAGGCCGCAGCCTATCCCTTGTTGTGGTTTATCAGCATATTGGCGAGCGGGCAGCTCTTCCAGTCGCTGCGGCAATACCGCTCCTTGATCCGCCTGGCCCCCTGCGCATCCTTGAAGCTCAGGTTGATAGACATGCCGGGCGAGAATCCGTCGCAGAAGAGATCGGTCGTCTCTTCTCCGTTGTAGAACGGGCACACCGCTGCGCTGCTCTCATAGTGCCGCGCCATCGTTGATCTCCTCCTCTTCCGGGTCCGCCGGGATGACCGCCGGCAGCGCGTCGATCGCTTTATCGGACGTGACCAACACCTTGTCGAGCATGACGTAACGGATCTTGTCCCTGTCGATCAGATCCCCGTGCGGCGGGACAGGGACGGCTTTACCTTTTTCAAGCGCCTCTCTAACTCCCGGCAAACACTTATGAACAGTCCCGTCAGAGAACACGACAATCATTTCGCCGCCTTTCGGCATCTCCATGTCGGAGATGTAAAGTCCCATACTTACAGCGCCCCCTTTCCCGGCTCGTCGATCCTGGCGAAGTAATCGCACTCCACTCTCAGATCGAAATTCTGGTTCGCCGGGAGCTTGCCCATATCGGCAAGCTCCTTTTCCAGCGCCCTCTTTTTGGCCAGGAGGGCGCAGACCTGGCCGTGCTGACAGTCGTTGCAGGCCTGCGGGTTCTTCCTTGTTTTGGTCATTCTTTATCCTCCTCCTAATCTATTTCCATCAGGCAAAAGATAGAGCAATCATCCATAATTTCTTCGTTCATGCGTCCTGCATTTGGGTCAAGCTCGTCAAGGTAAATCGGCCCGTTTTCGTCGTGCAAAATAGTATGTCCGATTTCGCGCTCCATCTTTGCCCGATCCTCAAACACTTCGGGGAAGTCAACACGGATTTTATTCCAGTATCCTGCTCCCCCCTTGACGCATCCACGGCAGTTATTGTTTGAATACCCCATGTCATACATTGCAGGGCGCTTTATACCAAGTTCTTTGCAGATACCATGAGCATCCTGTTTTGTAAGCTCACGGTCTATAAGCGGAAACTCATGCTCAAAGTCTGGCATAGTTTCGATAAGCCTATCTGCGCGGTGCTTCTCGTTTGCATCCATGCCCCACACATAGGTTATGTTATAGTCCTGATGCTCAAACTCCCATTTCTTACGCACACGTTTCTTTAGCACTTCGGTACACTTTGCCCCATACGCTGAGTTTACAAAGCGAAATGCGCGGCACACGTCGCCTACACAGCTATATTCATCGGACTTCAAGATTTCAACAGGCTTGCCAAGCGCTTTCTCACAGTCCTTAATAAACCGCAAACTGTCAGGGTGTTGGTCTGCTACGTCAATGTAAATAAACTCGTCAACCGTGTCTCGAACAAGATACCCCGCTATGAACGATGATACGCCCGCTGAAATCCAACATACTTTAAGTTTTGGCTTTGTCATAACCTCTCCTACAGATCCAACGCAATCATTGTCCCACCCTCCAATAGTTCGTGCTGCCGGTCTCGATCAAAGTGTCCCTCAGCGTCACGCGGTCCCGGCCGAGCTTTATAAATACCATGTCTGGATCGCACAGCAGGGTTTCAGATTGGTGGATTTTGTCCAAATACCTGTACGCGAGCTGGTAATCCGCCTCAATGGGCTTATTGGAGGCGTCATACATGTCGAAGGCGCCGGGCTGGAGCAGGACCTGCTCGATCGTATCGGGGAACTCGTCGTTTACCACGCGGTTCCAGATGCCTTGCAGGAAGGTTTCTTTGGATTGATCGTCATAATGGAACTCACTTATGCCTGCCAGGCACTTAGCAAACAGCATGGCCTCATGCTTGAGCTGGATCGTGTACGGGTCCTGCTCAATGGCCTCCTGCGCCGCTGCCTCCTGTGCGGCCTCGTAGTCCGCCAGCCACCCGGTATAGGTCTCCAGCGCCTGCTTCTGGCCGTAGCGGGATGCTGCTATGGTCCAGGCCAGCAGCAGCAGACCGCAGAGGAAATACCGGGCGCACAGCGCAATTCGCCAGCGCAGCCGCTTGTCCGTGCGGATCTTCTCCGCCGCTCCCTGCAGGGCGGCGTGGATGCCGCCCCAGATATCGTTTATAATGCTCTTGCTCATTCTGTATCTCCTTTCTCGTCGTCAAGCTCTGTTCTGCTGATCCCGTCCCTCTCCGCCATGCTGTACCAACATCCGGGGTCCCAGTTCATTCCGCGGAAAAATTGTATTCTCTTTCTGAGGAAATCAATCCGGTCCTTCCTCTGTTCGGGCGTCATCTCGGGCGGTGGCGGGTTTCCCCCTTCAGACTTCCCCTTTCCTTGACTACCCTCTCCTATACTTACCTCTTCTAACCTATCCTTACCTAACCTATCCTGTGTATCCGGTTTGGATACATCATGTATACAGTCTGTATCCATGCTGGATACACTTTGTACACGTCCCGCGTCCAATGCGGGCAGGACCGGCGTTTTCCCTTCTCCTGGGGTCATGGTGTATGCCTTGTTCTCGTCGTAATAGACGCCGCGCAGCAGCTCCCGGAAGGTGCTGGCCTTTTTCCGGTCGCTCTGGATATAGTTGTGGATTCGCCAGTGCTTGATGAGATACACGAAGTTGTCTCCCTTCTCGAAAGCAAGGATGAACTTCTTGTTAATGAGCAGCATCATGGCGTCGTTGCTCGCTCCGCACATCCGCATGATCGAACGCGGATTTGACACGAAGCCGTCGTCGTCAGCGGCCAGATTGAGCCGCACATAGAGCATTTGCGCCTCCACAGGCATATCGGAAAAGGCGTCCGATTCTATGATGCTCTTGGCCAGCATCCTGCGTTCAGCCATTGCCATCACCTATGAACGCCTCGCGGATCTCCCCCTCGAGGTCGATCTGCTGATCCTTGCGGCCCTTCTTGATGACCCTGCGCACGCGCTTGAGCTTGCGGAAGATCTCGGCGAGCTCTGCCATGATGAACTCCTCGAACTCGTCCTCGTTGGCGAGCTTGATGCCCTTGCTGCCGCTTATGATGACCTTGGGATAGAGATCCGAGGCGTTGATCTCCTCGATATCCCGCGTCAGGAGCCGCCGTGCCCCGCTGTTGTGGTAGGTGGTCCGGAAAATGCAGGGGTATTGCTTGATGCTGTCCGTGGTCTGCTCCATGCTCGTCCAGCGGTCCCCGCGGGAGAGGAGGAAGCGGTAAAGCGCTTCCTGCCTCGTCACGGTCTCCACGTAATCCTTGTCATATCGCATGATGGGCCCTCCTTACTGCAGGAAATCCGGGTACTCGATTTCCCCGGCGGGGACAGCCTCGCCCTCGGCCGGCGCGGGGATATCAACGCGCTCCGGCTCCTCCGGCACATCCAGCATCGGCGTCTCGCCGATCTCGTCAACCGTTACATAGTCCGTTTCTTCGTAGGTCTCTGTAGGTAAATCAACCATGTTTTCTTCGATAACGCTCTTGATCGTTTCATCCGCGGCAATCTGTCTGGAAAAGTCACTTTTCATTGGAGCGTATTTCAGTGTGCTTTTCAAAACCGTTTTCTTGGCCATTTCATCAAATTCTTTATGCCACGGTGATTCGTCGGATTTGTTATATGCGTCGCTGTGTTTCTTCGCATGCGCCTCGCAATCTTCCTTGCTCATGACCTGGAAGCCGAAGGCCCCGTCTTTTGACCTCCATATCGCATAATACTGGATAGGCTTCCCTCTGTTTGAAAGTGCGGGTTTATGCCGAAGCTTCGGTTCAAGGCCAAATTCATACTCGAAGAAGTCGTTTTCATAAACAACTTGCGCGTCGATAGCGGAGACAAAATTGCTGCGATAAGCTAAGTCGATCATGCCCTTATATCCGAACTCGAACTGCGCTTTCCAGACGCCTTTGATCCTGCGCGGAACGATATACGCTTGGCAAAGCGGGGTATTGGGCTCAAGGCCAAGTTGCGCAGCCTGCATCATTGCACCGAGAAAGCTGTTCGGTTCACAAATCTGAAGCATTGGATTGCTCGAAATGGCTGACAAAACCATCCGAGTGAAGCGCTCAGGCGTAATGACGGAGGGTAATGCCGCCTTAATCGCCGGTGCCATCTGATCGATCTTGGAAAGAAGAATTTTCTTCGGCGCATTATCTATTTTCTGCTGCTGCGCCGCGGCCTGAATCTTATTATTAGCCATGATTTAAAGCCTCCTTAAAAGTCATTACTTTTTGCATTACTTTTTTACACTCTGGAGTGTAAAAAGATATCAAGATATCAAAATGTCAGTTAGTTAGCTTACAAACGGGTTCTCGGTGATCTCTGCAACTCGGGCGTGATCCGCTCCAACAGCCTCACAAAATCCGAGGAAGCAGTCCTCGCACAGGTAAACTAAAATCTTCGGGGTGAACCAGGACCCACGCCGCACGCAAATCCCATACATGTCGGTCTTGCGGAGAACATCTTTGCAGACCGGGCATTTTGCGAAGTGTCTGGAATGTTGGCTCATCCCCGTTTTCCCTTTCGCTCGTTCATCAACCGCTTCGCCCAGTTGTCCAGGCGGATGAATTCCGCCGTGCTGAGCTCCTTGTCGCGGGCGGCCTCAAGCAGGATTCCCCCGCGCTCGAGATCGCTTTGGGCCCTGTCAATGCGGGCCATGTACTCGCCGTAGCTCATGCCGCCCCCGCTCCCTTCTTCTCGGTGATCCGAAACACGCGGGACTTCCTTGCGTATTTGCTGAAATCAAAATCGGGGTAGTCCGCCTTGATCGCGTCCCGGTCGAGCGCCGCGGTGTTCTGCATCTTCCAGGAGACCGTGAAGCGCCCGCACTGGCCGCGGCTCTTGCTGCCGAGCTGCAGCTTCATCATGTTGTCCAGCCCGTCGATCTCCTCATTGAGCTCCTTGATATGCGCGTTCAGCACCTTCCGTCGCTCGAAAAACGGCTCAATCCCGGAGAGATCCACCGTGTCGCCGTCATCGGTATCGAACAGCTTCTTGATGGTCTCGCTCGTGGCGCTGTGCCCGTCTGCAGGCGGCGTCTTCCGGGGTAGCACATAGGTGTTCCAGAACGCTGCCTCCGCGTCCATGAGGGCCTTGATCTCGTCCTCGTCGCGCTCCAGCTCGAAGATCCGGAAGTCCCTGCACTCGCTCAAAACAGCCAGATACGCCTTCTGCGCCCCGGTCACAGCCAGGTAGTGCGTCATCTGCGCATACCACATTTCCGGGTATTCTCCCGTCCTGAACTTCTTCACGTTCACAAAGCTGTTGGTGGTCTTGCACTCGAGTATCGCGTCCTCGCCGATGATCTCCCGGTCGATGTTCGCACAGGCGAAGGGGTATTGCTCGTTGACCAGGGTGAAGTTGAGCCGCTGCACCTTCTTCCCGGTCTCCTCCATGAAGAGCTTCGCCACCAGGTCCTCCAGCAGCGTCCCGGTCCGGGTGCTGATATTCCCCTCGAACTCGGGGACCTTCCCGGTCTTCTCCGCCCACACGGAAAAGGCGCTGCTGTAGGGGTTCATGCCGATAATCGCGCCGGCGTCGCTGCCGCCGATATAGCCCCGGCGGATCTGCAGCCATTCCTCGTGGCTGCCGTAGGGAATCATCTGTAACCCGCGGTTGCGGATGGGGTTTCTCTCACTTGCTGTTGACATAGATCTTCCTCCTTCTGAAAATGATCTTTGTGACGCCGTTCCAGGCGATCCGCTTTCCTGTGCGCATCCGGCGCACCTGCTCGTCCGGGTTCCAGCCGCAGTGCTCGCAATCGTGATCGCAGGTCACCGTAGGGAAAAACATCTGTTCTTTCCCGGTGACTTCATTCCAGCCGAGATATCGGCACGGCGCACCCTCGTCCTTGCGCTTATAGCTCATCCTCGTCCTCGTCCTCCCCGTAGGCGGCCTCAAAGCTCTCGTCAGCCACGATATCCGGGTCGAGCTTCCAGCTCGGATCTGGCACATCAAACATTGACATTGGTCATTCCTTTCTGGTAAAATACACATGGTTGAATTTTTTCGGCTGCCGCTTTCCCGTGTGCCCGCACGGGGAGGCGGCTTTCTATTTTGTTCCTTTCTCCAAGGGGACAAATCTTGTGAATCCCTTTTTGTGGATCTCTGGCAGCCATACGCACCACATCACATCCATGAGTGGAGCGCCGTGGTTTCCTTCTTCCTTGAACAGGAAATCAGGCCGCCATGTCAGCGGGGCGACAATATCAGGGGGAAATTCCCTGAATAGTGGGATTCTCCTGCCTGCGTGCCAGTATTGGGACTTCAGCAGGAAAGCGAAGGGCTTCTTGTACCCGGCTGCGCGCTTGATAAATGCTTCGGAACACGAGAACGGGGGATTGGTGATAATCCAATCGAAACCGCATACAGGCGGGTTGCAGGTCAGGAAATCACTTCCTGCGCTGATGTCCGTCCCTACGCACCTATAGCCGCGTTCTTGAATTGCCTGGACCATATCACCGCTCCCGGATGCGCACTCCCATATGATCGTCTTTTCCGTGAGGATAGGTGATATCAGGTCGATAAGCGCGTCCGTCACGTCCGGCGGCGTTGGGTACAAGTCGTTCTTTCTTCGGGCCGAAGAATTCCCGGCTCCTATGATCCTGTTTGTCTCCACGCATTAACCTCCTTTCATTTCGCTGCCGCTGCCAGGGCTTCCTCATACGGGCAGCCGATCACGTCGCAGTATTTTTTCAGCGCACCGATGTTCCACTGGTTGGCAGGCTTGCCGATCTGGTGCCGCACGTTTTCCGCCGTGACGCCGAGCTTCTTGCCGATCTGCTCGCTCGTCAGCCCGGAGGCCAGCTTGTAGCCGCGCAGCGTCGCCGCCAGGGCGTTATACGGTTTCGGCTTTTTCTTTCCCGTCCCCAGCCAGGTCACTTTCGGCATGGTTATGCACCTCCTTTCTGTGAGAATTTGGGAGGGGGAACGCCCCCCCCCGATTTGAAAATCAGACCATCACAACGACGACGCCCATCTCGATCTCGTCGTGCAGATGCTCCTCGAAGTAGGCCTTGATGAGGTCCTTGGCCTCCATCTTCCAGATGCCGCCGTCTGCCTCGAAGAGCCCGACGTCACCGGAATCGTTCAGGCGCAGGATGAACTCGCTCTCCGGCTGTGGGACCTCGCGGAACGTGCGGAAGGGCTGCATCGAGAGCCGCTGCTTGACGTTTTCGTTAGAGAACAGAGAGACGCCCTGCCGGGTGACGACCGTCTGAGAGACGCCGTTATCGGTGCTCTGAACGCCCTGGTCGCAGTTGATCCGGGAGATCAGCCCGATCAGGTACTCGCTGTCCTCCGTGGGGAGAAAGCGGCTCTTGAGCTCGATAATGGCCTCCTGCTGGCTGCGCCATCCCGTCTTGAATCCCGCGTCTGCGCACTTTGCCTCGTATGGATATTGGCGTTTCTCCCTTTCATCGGGCCGGGTGAACACCGCGACATTCTCATGATCGTTGATAAGAATGAAGACCGGCTCTGTCCCGTCGGTGTAGTCGCCCAGCTCCGCCCTGACCATCTTCACGATAGCGTCGAGGCTGCCGAAGTGGACGGTGTTTCGGTAAAACTTCGGGGCCTCCACAAGGACGAGCTGATGATCGGAAAAGTGTTTGCCGTCGAACTCATAGGTCTTGTTGTCCTTGAGGCCGACAAGATACTGAATTGCTTCTTTAAGCATGGTTTTTCCTCCTTTAATTCGATGATGCGACAAGTTTGAGAATCTTCGGCTGTTCCTGCTCCCCTCCGCTCATATCGAACTGGCCGGGGATCTGCGGGACCATTTCCGCGACGACCATCTCGCCGTTGCCGTCCGCGGCAATCATCATGGACGTGGCCACGGCTGCCGTCGGCGCGAGGGTGGACTTCGCTTCCGCCTGAACGGCGATGTGCTTGCGCTCCGCGTCCGGCTGGAATACCAGGGTGATGGTGATCTTGCGCTTGGCTTTCGGGTCCGTGTTCAGGTCGAGGATGTTGTCGATCACGCGGGTAACCTCAAGATCCACGCGCTCCTCGATGGCGCCGGACGCCATGCGCAGGATGCTGTCACGCTCGAGCTGTTTGCTCATGGGCTTTACCTCCTTTCTGTTGAGATCATGGTGACGGGGGACGGGGTTGAACCGCCCGGCAGGAGCCGACCCTGCCGGGCGCCGGAGCCCATCATTTGAAATAGTTCAAGCCTGGATAATCCTTGATCGCAAACGCCTTGACCTGCCCTCTGTCCCGATAGGTCAGGAACTTATTACCGGGTTTCCCCCGGAAGGCCACGACGCACAGAACTGGCTCGTGGCCTTCCTTCTGGATGCTGACGGTATCGCCGATCAGCAGGGCCTTCACTTGAGCTGCGGTCATAAAAACACTCGGACGATCAGCTGCCCCGCGATGGCCCCGAACAGCATGGAGATAAAAGTGCAGATGTACCACAAATAGTTTTTCATCTACTCCACATCCTCCTGCCCGAGCTCCGCCAGGTACTCCAGCGTGATCCCCTCGGCCTCGAGCTGCTTGCCCTTCTTCTCAAGCATGCGCAGCTGATACATGTACTGCCTGCGGCGGTTGCGGATCGCCTCCTCCCGCCGCGCCAGCTTCACATACGGGCTGCTCTGCAGCCGTTCGATTTCTTCCTCCACGGCCTCGTCCGTCAAAAATTCTCTCGGCATCGTCTTTTCCTCCTTTCACAGAAATACCATCATGCAGATCAGCACCGCCGGGACAGCCAGCACCAGTGCGATCTCGCCCAGCATCGCCACCGTGGCGAGCCAGGCCGCGGCGACGATTGCCGTCACCGCAAGCTTTGTCCATTGCATGAATACTCTCCTTTCTTTACCTCTTGCATCCCCCTCCCGTTTCGTGTATAATCCACGTGGTGCTGCTGCTATCAGCACCCTCTCCCTTCGGTGTGGGAGAACGGAAGACGTCTGCACTTCGGTGTGGGCGTCTTTTGTATTTGCAAAAATCTTCAAGGCGGGGATTAATCAAGTGAACAATTAGCGTTAAGCTGAAAACACATCTTTGAGGGGAGGTGAAAATCATGGACGAGATCAGGATCAAACTCGCAGTCTGGGAGGCCATTCTGAATGCTCAGAAAAAGAGCGGAGATAAAATTACAAAAGAAACTCTGCTCAATGCAATCACGGCTGGAATTGCTGAATATGATCGAATGAAGAACAACAGCAAAGAATAATCCATGGAAGGGCCTGCGGCACGCAACGCCGTGGGCTCTTTCCCGTCCATGACTTACATCTCCCCTCGAATGTTTACTACTGTAAACTTTCAGCTTAAAAAAATTTCGCTCACAGGATATCCAAGCGCATTAGAGAGAGCCAGAAGCGTACTGACTTTGCAGTCCACCTTCTGATTGGTCTCCAATTTGGATATCATTGTGCGCGAAATTCCTGATTTTTCAGCCAATTCGGCCTGGCTCATACCAAGATTTTCTCTTATTTCCTTCACTCGGTTAGCGATCATTTATCTCACCTCCTCAACGCAAGTTTAACACAGTAAACACCGCTTGTCAACACTTTTCGTATACTGTGTTAAACTTTTTTCTTGACAGCATGCATCTTGATTTGTATAATAAAGTGAACCGAAAGCGAGGTGATTCCCATGAAGCTACAAGATGTAATAAAGCAATATCGAGAAGAAAATAATCTTTCCATGCAGGAATTCGCAGACAGAGCAGGCCTGAGCAAAGGATATATTTCCATGCTTGAAAGTGGGAAGCATCCCAAGAGCCAACGACCGCTGAGGCCGTCGCTTCCAACATATCAGAAGATTGCTTCTGCTATGAATATGCGATTGGATGACCTACTGAAAAAACTGGATGGAGAAGAGCCGGTTTCGCTAGGCTCTAAAACAACTCAGTTTAGTGAAGAGGACGCCGAGCTCCTCGCCTATCTTGACATGCTGCGCACGCGGCCAGAGTGCCGCGTCTTGCTGGACACCCTCAAGGGCGCGACGAAGGAAGAGGTCGAGGCGAACGTCAGGTTTATCGAGGCCCTGCGCCGGGAGGAGAAATGAAGCGCGAGCTGATCGAGAATGTCGACTATTTCCTCCACTATGTTCAGTTTCCGAACCGCGCCAATCCCTCCATGGTCTTCCCGAATGACGACGGGACCTTCGATATCTACCTGAACACCCTCTTTGACAAGGACTTTCTGCGCCGGAAGCTGGAGCACGAGCTGGAGCATCTCTACGACGAGCATTTCTATGTTGATCTTCCCATCGAGACGATCGAGCGCCAGGCGGACGGGGAATCCGTCCTTGCCGCCGTCGTCTCCCCTCCCCCCGGCAAGATCGCGCACTTCCCCTCCGAGGCGGCCTTCGCCCACTGGGTGAAGACCGTCGCCGCCCAGACCGGAACGGATCTCCATCTCTCAGATATGAGAAAGGAGATAGTATGAAAAAAGTCATCGCTGTTTTGATCGTTTTTGCTTCGCTTTTCCTCTGCTCCTGTGGATTCGACACGTCCATTTATGACAAGGCTTATAATGAGGGATATGAGGATGGTTATGAGGCTGGAAGGTGTGCAGACAGGGAAGACGCAGATGATGAATCATGGGATAAAATGAATACCGCGGCTGAATGGATAGGAAAAGCGATCGCCATGATGGACGATTTCGACACCGGAGACTTTACCGTGGATGACATCTATGACGCACTGTGTAAAGCGGATAACGCATTGAAGGGTAGTGTATGAAAGAGAAACTGATATGGGCCGCTGAGCATTGGTTCCTTTTGCCGGTCGCTGCTTTTGCCGTGATGGTTATCCTCTCAATAGCTGGTGTGCGCGGACCGGCTCCAGAAGCGGAAGATTCCTATGCCGGCATAGATATAGTTTGGCAGGAAACGCCGCGGTCAACTTGCTTCTCTTACGTCGGATACGATGAAGATAACGAAGTTCTGGCTCTTGTGTTCCGCGATAATGATTCGAGAATATATCTGTATGCGGAGTTCCCGGCAGCTGAATATCATGCCTTTATGAGCGCAGATTCTCTTGGAGGCTATTACAATAAACATATCAAAGGGGAATATCCATCAGAGAGAATCGATGATATAGACGGGTGGTGATGAAATGATCTGCCGCAACTGTGTGTATTTTGGCAAGGTGCTGCTGCATCAGCGCCTGCCGCAGCCGGAGTATATGTAAGGGAGGACAATATTTATGAAAGAAAAGCCGGAAGTAGGAAAGGCCATTTTGTTTTCTCTGGTAGGAATTGTTGCTTTTATTCTTTGCGAGATCGTTGTCACTCTGGTCATTGGATTATTATTTGCGCTTTTTCTTCACATTCCCATTCTGAAAAATGTTGTTAGTTTCATTTTCAATATTCGCGGCGACACTCCGGACTTTTTAGCTCTTTTAATTGGAATCGTTGCCGCATACAACGCAGTAGTTTGGATGATATCTCGATTCTGCAATAGCAAAGCGACGGAGAGCCTGTCGCTGGAAATATGCGGTATAACCCTTTTCGTTTTTCATGTCTTATTCTTCTTCGTTAATCTTATTGGTCATAACGGGATAACTGCAAATATTTTAACTTTGATCGCAGCTTTTATTATGGCAATGCGAGGCGTATCAATGAAGCAATGATCTGTAAATACTGTCACAAAGACGGGCTGCCGGACCGCGCTCTCTTCTGTCCCTGGTGTGGGGAGAAACAGATCCGCGCCCGCAAGAAAAAGGAAGAGCCCAAATACCCCAAATTTCGCGTTCTGGCGGACGGGACGCTGCTGGGGCAGGTGATGATTGACGGTCGGCGGGAAACGATCAAGGCGGCTGACGAGGCCAAATACCGGGCCAAAATCGACGGGCTGCGCACCGGCGTGATGGAATTGAAAGCGCACCCGGAAAAGCGGCCTCTTGAGAAGGTCCTCCGGGCCTATATCGACAAGAACGATGAAGTCCTCTCCCCCGCCACGATCCGCGGCTATGAAGTGATATACAAAAACCGCTTCAAGTCCTACATGAAAAAGCCCGTCGGCGAAATCGACTATCAGAAGATGATAAACGCTGAGGCGAAGATCGTCGCGCCAAAGACGCTTAAGAACAGCTGGGCGCTTGTGACCGCTGCGTTCCGCGATGCCAAGATCCCGGTCCCGGACGTCAACCTTCCCCAGGTGCCGGAGAGTGACGAGGACTTTCTGGACTATGAGCAGATCCAGGTGTTTCTTGAGGCCATCCGCGGCGACACCTGCGAGGTCGCCGCGCTGCTGCTGCTTCACAGCCTGCGCATGTCGGAAGTCCTGAAGCTGGACGCCGCCGAGGATATCAAGGACGGCATGATCTATGTTCGCGGCGCTGTCGTCCCCGATAAGAACAACAAGCTCGTCGAGAAGAAGACAAACAAAAACAGGACCTCTCGAAGAGAGATCCCGATCATGATTCCGCGCCTGATGGAGATCCTTCCGACAGAGGGGAAGGCCGTCACCGTCTGGTCATCCACCGTCAGCAAGCATATCATCAAGGCGTGCGTGCGTGCCGGCCTGCCGTCCTGTTCTCCCCACGACCTGCGCCGCTCCTTTGCGTCGCTGGCCTATCATCTGAAATGGTCGGAGCGCACCGTGCAGGAGATCGGCGGCTGGAACGACCTGAACACCGTGCATAAAATCTATGTCAAGCTGTCCCGCAAAGACGTAAACGCCGACGTAGAAAAGATGAAAAATTACTACCAAATTACTACCACTTCTTCAAGCCAAGCAAAATAACAGCGTTTTTACGCACATGGAAAAGGGTTCAAGTCCCTTCTCCCGCACCAGATAAACAGTCCGATTTGGTTATCAAATCGGACTGTTTCTTTCATTTTTCAGCATCTTTCCCATTGAAAAAGTTCGTTTCCGTTTTGGCCGTAGTAATGGTGTATAGCCCGGAAAACACACCAGAAAAGCCATCTAAACACGCAAATTTACTACTAAATTACTACGGCTTTTGAAGCAAAAAGGAGGCGGTTTCCCGCCTCCCCTTTTGTTAACCGCGGAGCTCCCGCAGGACCTGACCGACAACACGGCGCGTGTAATCGTCGCCGGTTCCCTTCAGCTCCTCGAGCTTGCGAATGGCGTCTTCGCTGGGACCATCCGCCCATGCGCGGCCACGCTCGACGGCGAATCTGCCGCGCCCATCACGGCGCTCAGATCCTTCCTCGCCCATGTAGCCGGACATGCCGCCCTCATAGGAGCGCCCGCTCATGCCGTTGGCATAGCTGCGGCGCGACATGCGGTTGCTGTACTCTTCCTCCTCGGATGCCTCGATCACCTTGCACAGGTTTTTGGTCGCGTGAGCAAGGGTGTCGATCATGGCGAGAGAGGACGCATTGATCTCGCCCTTCTTGGCGAAGCCCTCCAGCTCCTCCATGAGCTGTTTCTTGAGTTCATAAAGAGCGTGCATTTTGAAATCCTCCTTCCTTTCAGCTTCTGATGCCAGCAAAGTCAAAGACCAGGTTGGCATTGAGCACATTGATAGGCTGCGCGCTGATGTTCCTGACAGAGACCGAGCTGCAGCGGCAGATCCACGGCACCGACACGATGATGTCAGCGCCGACGTTATCGCCGGTAACGTCGGAGACGAGAGGCACCGTCACAGTCATAATGCTGCTCGGGTCGATCTCCCCGTCGATGACAATTGCGAGGCTGATCGGCTCCACCGTCCCGGCTGGGTCGGTGGGCACGGAGATGTTGCAATGGAAAGCGCACTCGTAGTTTGCAGAGGGGAGCGGCCCGCAGCAGCACGACCTACGGAAGCTGTAGCCCATTGTCGTGGGAGACGCCAGGCGAAACAGCCCGCTTTCGTCCCGGTGGTAGATCAGGCCTCGATTGCAGGGGACAGGAGATTCCGTGAAGATGACGCTGCCGTTGGGCTGCACCACTTGGAGTGCATTGGCACTGTACTCAGCAGCCATGACGTCACCTCCTATCAACCGATGAAGCCGTTATTGCCACAACCGCACCCGTAGCCCTGATTGCAGCAGCTCGGGTTCTGTACGATATAGGCCGGGATCGGTGCAGGATTGAGGATTGCGGTCTGACGCGCGTTGTCGGCCAGGATCTGCGCGGTCTGCGCAGTCTGAGAGGCCGCCAGGTTCGCCATGTTGAGCTGCGTGCGCAGGTTGTCGTTCTCCCGACGCTCGGCCTGGAGCTCCTGATCGCACAGCTTGTCGAGGATGCGCTGCGTGTTCGCGGTCTGATTGGTCAGCAGATCGCGGACGCCGTTGGACAGGGCCTCGCGGTCAGCGCAGTTCTCGCTCTGGACGAGCGCGGAGAGGTTGGCCGTGGCGAGACGGTTCTCGCAGCAGCAGTCGGCGAACTTGCTCTGCATCGCAAAGCTGTTCTGCATGTCGGCAATCTGGTTCGCATAGAGCTGCTGAGAGATCGCGTTCTGAGCGCCGGAGATCGAGGAATTGACGCCGGCAAAGCCGCCGCACAGGCTGTTCTGAACGTCGCCGAAGCCGCTGGTAATGGCGTTCTGCAGGTTACCGAACGCGGTCTGCGTGGCGAGCTGATTCACAGCAGCGTCGGTGTTGGCATTGACGCCGGACATGATGCTCTGCTGGCCGTTGAGCAGCCAGGGGAAATCATAGCCGAGCATGCCGCCGCCGAAGCCGCCCATGCCCCAGCCGCCGCCGAAGGCAAGCAGAAGCAGGAGAATCCACCATCCATCACCGCCGAAGCCGTTGTTTCCGTAGCCGCCGGCATAAGCAGGTGCCACAGGCATATACATGCCGGTGCCGGAGCCGTTTTCAGTGAGAGACATATTCGTTTTCCTTTCAAAATATATTTATGCCAACCGCCTGTGCACCGACGGGGAGCATACCTACCGCCTCATGCGGCCCATCATCTGCATAGCCTGCTGATATCTGGCCTGCGGGACCTGCCCGCTCTGCATGAGGTGCTGGACGATCTGTTGGGGATTGGTGAGATTTGCCGGGACATTCAGCCCGGCCTGCTGAAGAACAGCAGCGGGATTTTGCTTGAGCTGCGAAAGCATCTGCATCGGATTCATCTGTGTCTGCTGCCCGAGCTGCTCAAAAAGGCTCATTCCTCCACCGCCTCCTTCTTCGTCCTGCGCGGCGTCAGAGCGCTCAGACGCTCCTCCAACTCCTCGCGCGTCACATAGACCGCCGGATCGAACGCCGGGGCCTGCGGGGCAGGCGGGCGCTTGTCGTAGATATCCAGCGTGTAGCCGTTCGCCTGCGCGGTCTTGATGATGATCGCGCTCTCATCCTTGAGAATGAACATCTGGGATGTTCCCGCGCCCACGTTTGACTGTCGGATCTCGTCGATGCTGCCAGCCTGGATGATATCTGCGTGGATCGTCGGGAGCGTCATCTGCGGTGCCGGCTGCATGGGCTGCTGCATCTGATAGGCCTGCTGCATCGGCTGGATGTAAGAGGGGTAGCTGCCGGGAACATACGGGTTAAAATTCGGCATGGTCATTCATCCTTTCTGTACCAGAAGTAAAAAATGGTTTCGTCGCCACAGTCGAAAATATCGAACCAGTCGCCGTCGATGACCGTGACCACGTGCCGGTCCATCCCAAGCAGGAAGGTCCCCTTGGGATTGTCCCGGCTGAAATCCCGGACGGTGTAACAGTCCGGGCACGTTTCCGGGAGGGCTTTGCGATAGAAACCGTTTTGCCGGAGGACAGAGCCCCACACGCTGTTGATCTCCATCATGTCGCCCATCTGCATGCCGGCCAGCGCGATAATCAGATAGGTGGTCTCCCAGTCCTTCCCGATGGCGAGCGATACCGCCCGCACCGCGCAGTCTGTCACGCGCCTTCCTACCGGGTTCGGGTTAAATTCACGAAACATCGTCCTCGCCCTCTTTCCAGAAGAGATCATCGTCGAGGACCCACTCGTTGTCGTACATATCAGCACCTTCTTTCTGGAAAAAGTGTATAAAAAAAGCTGCTGTCAGGCCATGAAGCCAAACAGCAGCTTTTCAGCATCTTTCATGAAGTTTTCCGGAAATAAAAAAAGCGCCCCACGCGGGGGCGCTTAAGAAATCATGTGTGAAAATACGATCGTGCTGGTCTCCTTGATGATATCGGAACACCGTCTCGGCGTGATATCAAATTGCTCTGACAGCGCTTCAATCGGTATGTGATCCAGCATGCGGGTCAGGAAGATCTGCCGGTTCCGGTCGTGATGCACATACTGATTCGCCAGCTCGATCAATTCATCCGTCGAGTGTTGCTTGATCAGCGCTTGGATCTCCTTGTACGAATAGATTTCCTCCATCCTGTACTCCCTCTTCTGTGCGGTTCTGGAAGAAGTCCATCCAAGTGTTGTTCATATCCTTATAGGCATACAGGAAGCAGCACACCGTGATGATGAGCGTGACGCAGACCGTAATCAACGCGGTCAGAAGTCTTTTGTTGCTACTGTCCATTTTATCAAGCGCCTCTTTACTGGATCTCTGCAGCTTATCGCAGACGGCCTCATGGATATAAAAAGGGACCTCTTCATACTTTTTTTCTTCCATGCCTGTGATCTCCTTTTCTTTTTTGGAGATTATACCACCCTATCCAGTTGTTTTCAAGGCTCCTTGTCCTTGTTGTACTGCGCCGTGCTGATTCCGAGCAGAGCGCCCAACAGCGTGCAGATGACGGTGGCGGACTTGGCGATCTCATCGGCGAGAGGCCAGCCCCAGATGCCTGCGAATCCGACATAGGCCGTCGCCAGCGCCGGGATGACGATCATGGTGACCCATTTGAGAACATCGTACACTTTGTCATTGAGTTTCATTTTTTCTCCTCCTCATGTGTTGTGCGCCTTTTCATTCAGGTGCTTCTCTATTTTGGTGATTGCTTCGTGCACGGGCCCGTCGGCTCCCTGCTCGGCGAGGCCCTTCAGGCAGGCCAGTACTCCATAGGTCAGAATGGCCTGTTCGGACTGGATGTCCTGAATAATACGATCCTGCTCTTTCTGTCTTTTCACGAAATCGTATCCCCTATTATAAATTGCGATCAAAGCTCCGATTGCCGCCAGAAAAGCGGCAAACGAAATGATCGTGTTGGGAGTGATCGTCACGCTCATACCGTCACCCCCAGCAGCGCCGCCCAGGTCTTGGCGCCGATTACGCCGTCAGGCGTCAGGCCCTTGACGGTCTGATAACGAAGGACCGCTCCATAGGTGTTGTCGCCGAATTCGCCGTCGGACCCGTAGGGCCCGCAGCGGTAGCCGCGGCCGATCAGGAGGATCTGCACCGCTCTCACGGTCTCGCCCGTAGCGCCATACCGCACCACCGGCAGCGATGCCGTCGGCAGCTCCGGTGCACTGTCGTTTTGAGGCGTGGCCGGAGAATCCACCGGATCCGCGTCGTTCTGAGCCGAAGACTCCCCCGCCTCCTCGTACCGCAAAACGCAGTCCCACGGGAAGTTATAGTAATTCTGCTGGGTGATCTCCCGCCCGGTCTGATCGCCCGGAGCGCCGCCGGTCGTGGTGTTGCGCTCATTGATCCGGGCCGCGACGATCCTGCCGGAGCCCGTCACCATCGCGGTGTGCGCCGCGTAGTTGAGCAGCACGTCGCCGGGCTGCATACCGCTCCCGGTCGCGAGGTTGACGCGCTGCGTCACGTCCTTAAAGCCGCAGGCCAGGAACGCGCCGCGCATGTTGCCGGTGTAGCTGGCCCCGGCCTCGCGGACCGTCACGCCCACGCTCTCCCACGCGGAGATCACGAGGCTGCTACAGTCGTAGTCCGGGCCCCAGCGGCTGGCCTGATCATAGCCGTGCGCGGGATTGTTGGCGATGGCCACCGCCCATGCAACGGCGCCTTCTGCTTTACTCATTCCTCACTCCTCCCCGCTACAACACAGAGGCAGGTAAACACCACACCGATGCCCGTACATAACGGGCAAATCCACAAGAGATGCAAAGGACTCATGCCACTACCTCCACATAAATCCCCACCAGATCAGCCAGCGGGTTATACACGGGGATTCCCGTACTGCGGATGCAGATGTACGTCACGCCGTCTTGTGAATAATACTTGCCCTCAAACAGCTCCATGTTGCCGTCATAGGGGATGGGATTATCAGGCGTGTCACCTTCGCCGGGTTTTTCCACCTCCGCAAACAGCGCGGGAACATTCGGCGGTTCCCATCCCTCTTGTGATGTGTGCGCCAGTCTGACACGGTACAGCTTGTTTTCATAACGGATGCGCTGATCGACTTCGTACCAGATGCCAGCAACCCACGCGGGGAACAGCTCAACAGCGTCAAGCGCGTCATCGTCTGTGAGGGACACAGCGGCTTTTTCAATGATGGGTCTAAGCGCCCTCGCTTTTTCCTGCGGTGTCATGTTGCACCTCCTACAAGGATGTCGTAGGCTTCGGCTTTGGCTTTAATTGTAGATTCATCTGGGATGTCTTCGTCGTTGATCTCGTGCCAGTTGTTTATGCTGTCATGTTTGCCAAGATACACCAGCTTGCTATAGGTTTCCCCGTTCGTAAGAGACTTGCCCTCATCAGCAGTCAGCCTGTTTCCATCAACAATCATGCTACCGTCCACCCCTTCTCTGTTGCTATCGCAATTTCAGCATTTGTAAGTTTAGCCTGTAAAGTTGCTCCAAGCGTAATCGTTTGCGTTGCTGTTACGGGCTGTAATGCATTTAGCAGACCAACAAGACTATCATGATCAAGAGATGTCGGTGACACGGAAAATGATGTGTAGATTTTTGTGCCATTTGTTACAAGAGACGTTAAGCGGGAACAACTTGTAAACATATTAGTAGTATTTGTTGCACTTTGCATGTCCCACCCGGATATGTTAAGTACATTCAATAAAACACACATATAAAATGCATTTGCAAAATTCGTAACGGAGGAAACGTCTATCATGCTTAAATCCAGTGTAAGTAAATTTACTGCGCCACTAAATGCGCTAGATATATTCGTCGCGTCAGGCACAGACTCTGGGAAAACGAGACTCTCGATCTGCGGGAGTCTTGCGAAAGAGCTGTAGTCCATGCTTTGTCTCGTTAACACAAAGTCGCTTAAGTTGATATACTGGAGGCTCTTAGCGTACGAGTAAAAGCTCGATATACTCGGGCTAGTGGCAGTCTCATAATCTAGCAATGTTACAGATTGGATAAACGGCCCAAAGCTTCCATAGTAGGCGGTGTTATAGTCCATAAAAGCTACATTTCCAGGGCGTCCATAAACTTCAACACAACTGTCAATAACACCTCGATCCGTCTGAAATGTGATTCTTCCACTAGAAACATTATTCAGATTAAGCTCAACCGCCACATAATCGTCATCAGATGGAAAAAATGTCTCCAGAAAATTAGGAGAACTCGTAGACCGTGTCAACGTGCGGATAGGCGTAAATTCGCCATTTTCTATCCGTCCAATTCTAGCAATAGTACCAGCAGGAGCCGTATATATAACCAATCCTACTGACAAGATTCCGCTTTTGTTGGGTCTTGTGTCATATGTTAAATAAACGCAACAATTTGTCGGATCGTTTTCCATATGCAAGGATTCGTAGTTTGGCCAATTTGATGGACGTGTCCAGTATCCATGCATAACAGGTTGGTCGCCCGACACATTGACCGTGATCTCCGCGTTCGCATACGCCGCCACGTCTTCGGTGGTCGTGCCGTTCTCGGTGATGGAGATTTGTTTCGTGCCTGTCGGAGCAGGAGTCGGCACGTTGACCTGTGCAGAAGCGAATCCGGCCACATTATGCGTACCGTTCGTAATGATCTGTTTCGTGCCGGATGGTTTTAAAGCTCTTGCGGCTGCGGCCATGCCGGACGGGAAAGAAAGCTGCTCAGATCCGCCGCTGGCATATCGGATACCGTCAGCGACGGTTCCGAGATCGCTGTCGAGCTGTGTACTGTCTACCAGTTTGTCAAGAGCCATTTAATAACTACCTCCACTCCATGCCTGCATTGCCACGGGTACCACAACGCCGTCACTCCCCACGACCATGAACTTCCTGGCGTTCCCAGCGCCCTGATTGGCGTTGAGCTTGCCGCTGATGTCCTGATGCTGCGTCAGAAAGCCGCTGTCGTTCGTCAACTGGCTCGTCCGCGTCGGGATGTCCACCGATGCCGCAAGACCAAGCTGTGCGGCCGTCTTGTTCCCTCGCAGTTCGTTGCCGTTGATCTGCGGCTTGTTCGTAAGATCGGAATAGTCACTTGTGCCGCCGCCACCACCGGAGCCGTCCATCACGTCAAAGCTCTGTCCCTGCGGATGGTCTGCGTCCGTGATTGTCACGCGGTTACCGCCCGTGATGGTCGTGATCGTGACAGTCGGGCTGTACCCGTCTTCCCCGTCGAACTCCCCGTTCTCCGCTGCCGTCTGGATCGCATTCGCAATGCGCAGCGCCGCGGCTGCGGCCTGCTGAACCTGGTAGCTCCACTCGGGCGTCGGTTCAGACGGGTCGGGCTCTATCGGCTGCGTGCCGTCGTAGATGTACCCGGCCTTGCCCCAGACGGTCGGCATGGCAATCGTGCCGTAGGCGTCGCGCCCGTACACGCCGATATACAGGTCATCCCCCGGTGTGGCGAGAACTTCCGGCGGCACCATGCAGCTGTCCGAGAGGAGCGCAACTTCGTTCTCGGCCTCAGATCCGCGGAAGACGGCAATGCGGTTCAAACCGTCCCATGCGTCATCAAAGTTAAAAACGACAGGCAGACCCACGCTGCCCGATGTAATCGGCCACAGCGGAACAATATACAGGTCTCTGTCGCGCGCACGTACAGCAATCATGTTTCCGCCCCTCCTTGGGCAAAGTATTCTCTATCTATAGAATAAAAAAATAAGGCGGAGAGTTTAATCCCCGCCTTAAAAAAAGATATCAGTATGAGAAGACCGCGACATACAAATAGACGGTTGTGTTATTTGTAATTGTGATTTCGCTTGTCGCAGTAGCTATTGTTACAGATGACGGTGCTGTTCCGATTGCACTTAAGGTTATTGCTCCGCTGGTGGTTGAGTTATAAACCCATATTCCCTTGTTGTTATATCCGCCACCGGCTGTAACAATAAAACCATGAGTACTTGCGGGGATAGTAATGTCTCTTGATGCATTAGCCGCTATATTAAAACTTCTTAATTCAAGACTGCCAAGCCCAAGATTTACTTTTGCAGCTTCGGCCGTTGTTGCCCCTGTGCCACCCTGTGCAACAGGGAAAACGATCGGTCCCGTCCCCCTGTAGATCTCCCAATCGGCCGGGATCTCCAGCGCCTTATCGTGCTCGGCCGCCTTGCCGAAGGCCACGCCGTTCCCGTCCGGGCGGAACTTCATGGCCCAGGCGCGGGCCGGGAGGCGCTGCTCATATTGCGCGGTGTTTGCGAGCGCGTCCGTGAGCACGATGCGCACGTCGTAGGTCGTATCCGCCGAGTAAGTCCCGACGGTCAGCGCCGCGCCGGACGTCATGCTCCCGCGCTCGGCCCAGCTGCCCGAGACGGGCTTGATATACAGCTTCATGGCATAGCTGTTCTGCCCGTTCAGGGGGCTGAAGTTTGCCGCCGCCCGCGCCGTGATATAGGCCCCGTCCTCGTCTTCGGTGCCGCTTGAATCGCTGCGGAGGATCGCGAGCTGCGTGAGCGTCGGCTTCGCGTAGGGCCGCAGCGAGACGGATAGCGTCTCGGCGGCGCTCTGCCCGCGGCTGTCCGTCACGGTGCAGACGATACTCGCCGAGGTCCCGGCCAGGGTGCCGGTGCGGTAGGGGCTCGCGGAGTCCGTCACGCCCTCGCAGCTTATGGAATAGCCGCTGATCGTCGCGCCGTATTGACAGCTGATCTTCGATGCATCAAACGTGACCTGCGCCTTGCTGTAGCCCTGGACATACTCGGTGATCGATGCGGCCGCGGTGCCGGTGTTGTAATAGCTCGCCGCCGCCCAGCCGGAGCTGACGACCGGCGCGAGGGAATTCGCCGCGAAGCTCACCGTGATGCTCTTCGTCGAAGTCCCCATCGAGGTGCTGCCGTAATAGGTCGTGCAGGTGATCGTCGCCGCGGCGCTGTTCGCGCTCGTGATGAGCGCCGCGTAGGTCGCGGTGTCCGGCACCCAGCTCAGGTTCAGGGCGCTGCCCTGCGTTTGCAGCGTCTCGGTCCGGCCCGCGCAGCTCACCGTGACCGTGTGCGTCAGCGCGCCGGAGACGGCCTTCGTGATCGTGATCGGGATCGCGCTGCCGAAGGTCCCGTTCGAGGCGCTCACCGTGCTCGGGGCGTTCGGCGTCGCGCCGAGCGTGGTCCAGACGCTTCTCAGCCCGATCAGGAAGTTGACATTCTGTCCCGACCAGCTGTTCGGCACCTGGATATATTTGGTGTAGGTATAGCCGACGCGCGTCCTGTCCTGGATCAGGATCTCCGTGCCGTTGAATACGAGCTTGTCGGTGCTGTACTCGATATAGTTCTCCGGGTAAGCCCAGGAGCTGTAGGTCGTAAAATCCACCCGCAGGCGCATTTTACCCGCCTGTGTCGGCGTCACCTCGGTGACGGTCCAGCCGTTCTCCCAGTAGACCTGTCTGCTGCTGTCTGCCCAGCCGGTGTTGCGTCTCTCTGCTGTGTAACTCCATGCCATGCCTTAATCCCCCACATACCGGATGCCGAAGCCGTTCACGCCCGTCGCGAGCCAGCCCGCTCCGATGCGGAGGCTGTTCTCCACGGCGAGATTCGCCACGTGCAGCATCCCGTCCACGGAATCGAACCAGCCGCGCTTCGAGCCGTTGATCCAGAACTGCCAGCCCTTCGAGGTGTAGAGGCCCAGCGTCTGGCCTGGGCTGAGCTCGTAATAGGTAAGGCCGTCCTGTGTGACTTGAGCGCCGGTGAAGCGCAATTCCTCCGAGATGGCGATGCCCATCGCGGTCTCGCCGGTCTCGGGATCGGTGATAAGGCCGCGGCGGATCTCGCCCTCAATGCTGGTATAGTAGGTCTGCAGCAGGTCAATACTGTCCTGCGCGGATTCGATGGCGCTGTCATAGTCGTAGCTTTCCACGACGCCGCGGGCGGTGTTCTCAATCGTACTGTTGATGGTCTCTGCAAAGGAGCCAAAGGTTGACTGCGCAAGATAGCGAGAATCGTATACGTCGATCCTGCTGTCCGCGTAGCTGATGACGGTCGCGTCGCCCGCCTCGATCTGCTTCTGCAGGTCCTTCGCGCTCTTGGTGATGAGGCTGCGCAGCTCGGCCGCGTTCTTCCGCACGGCGTCCACGTCTGCGCCGGACGCGCCCCCGCCTGTTCCCTGCCGGTAGACCCGCTTTCCGTCCGACCCGACGCTCACGGCTGCGGTCTCGGCTGCGTCCGCCGTCGCCACGCCTTCCAGGCTCTGCGCCATGCGGAACAGGTAGTCGCGCAGCGCGTTCACCTGCTCCTGCGTGGTGCCGCGCAGCATCGGCGGTTTTTCAGTGAAGGCCATTACATATCGCTCCCTTTGCTCAGAACGCGCGTGATGGACAGGATGCGCACATCGCCGCGCCCTTCCAGGCGCAGACGCAGATGGTCGCAGCGCCGCGGCCGGACCGGGATGTTCGCCGTTCCCGTGTTGTCGGTCATGATATCCCCGGCCTCGATATCCCCGGCAAAGATCCAAGGCCCCTTGCTGTCATACTCGATGAACATCTTCATGCGCGTGCCCTTTGCCATTTGCAGGCGGATATTGTACCGGGACAGGTATTTCTTGTCCGGGTAGTCATAGTGCATGATCCCGGTCTCAGCGATCCAGTGCGGAGGCGCTTCCAGCGTGCCGACGGTCCCGTTGATGGCGAGGATGCGGTTCTCGCTCTGCACATAGAGCTCGTCGCCCACCTGGGCAAAGTTCTCGGCGTGCAGTTCGTCCTCGTGCATCCAAAGGCCTTTCCCCGCGTCGAAGCAGAAGAAGTGCCAGGCGTCATAGGCGTCCTGCATGCTGATATAGTAGAGCTGCCCGAACACGCCGGCCACAGCCTTATAGTATTTCTCGTCCCCCAGCGCGTCAGAGACCGCTGCCGGCATGCCGCCCTGATAGGCCACGACGCCGGTCCGGGACTTGTAGTAAAGTGTCTCGTTCACGACGGCGAGGCTCTTGTGGCTGCCCTGCTGCACACCGCGCGCCGGGATATCCCCGATCTGATGCGCGCCGACGGAAGAAACCGATACGGGGTGTATCACGTTCTCCTTGAAGAAGGTCGGCGTGCCAAGGTAGTTGATGCAGCCTGTCCACGGCCCGTCTGAGCCGCGGGAGGCGCGCCAGCTGTCGGTGCTGATGCCGAGATACTGGCTCCAGTTGCGAAAGTCTCCGAGCGCGCAGCAATAGATCTCGTTCAGGTTCTGGGTGCCGTCGTTTCCGTAGAAGCAGCCCCAGAGCCGGTTCTGCGCCTCGCACACAAAGTCCATGTCCGGCACCTTGCGCGAGATGGTAACGGCGCCTTCCTCTTCGGTGTAGGGCTCCTCCTGGATGCCGACAAGCACGATGTAATCCTGCTGGTCCTCCTCGTTCCCGCCGACGGCATAGAGGATCTTCGAGCCGTTTAAGTCCTCGAAGTGCGCGCCGGCGAGCTCCACGCCGTCGTATTCCTTGAACAGTCCCGGCACCTGCCCCATGGTGGTGAAGTCCAGCCGGGTATAGACGGTCTCGATCACGACCCAGATCTCTTCGCTGTATTCCTTCACGGTGCCGCTCGTCGTGTCGATCCACACCGCGCCGTTTGCGGGGTTCTGCGGCTCGCTGCCGCTCTTCGTGACGTTTGTGTAGATCTCGCCGTCCGCGTGGCACATCGAATAGGTCACGGGGCCGGTATAGCTCCACTCCGCGCCCATGCTGCCGAAGTCCGTCAAGTCCTGGGTGTTGATATATTTCTTGTCCGGGAAAATGCAGATGTACGCGCCCATGCTGACAAGCTGCGTCTCCCTCTCGGTCTGCAGGCCTGTGAGCCCGGTCGCGTAGCCGTTGGCGTAGAGCGTCCCGTCATCCACCCAGTACAGCGCGTCCTTGGCGATGATCGCCTGCAGGTTGGTAAAGCTGCGGTCCAGAACGCCGCGCCGCCCGCGGTTGGCGAACAGCGGGTAGTACTGGTTCGTCAGATCCTTGGTGAAATAGAACTCGCCGTCCCGGATTTTGAGATTGTGGTTGTACCCGGCGAAAACGTCAATCATTTCCCGCGTGGTCGAGCCGCCGCTGAGAATCGGAAGTTTCGGCATTAGAAGATCCAGCTCCCTCCGTGAATGGCTCTGTGTCTCTTGTTGTACTGTTCGCAATATCCGCGGTATTCGGCGTTGAACAGGGTCGAATACTGGTTGTACAGCGCAATTTCCTGGTTTGCCTCGGCGATCTTCGCCAGCAGCCAGTTTCCGTATACGTCGCGTGCATACGGGGCCGGAATCAGAAGCGTCTCGCTGCCGTCCTTGTACGCCTCCGGCGCTGTGCTCCCCTTCGCCTGATGATACTGCGTCAGAATTTCCAGCCAGAATTTCCCGTCAAGGTCGCTCAGCCAGGCGAGCTTCTGCTCCGGTGTGTACTGGTTGGGCGCAAGCGTGTCCGCCCACTTGATTGCTTCCTGCCCCGTCATGGCGTTCCCTCCCCGTTAAAGATCAGGCCTTCTCGTTGGCGAGCATGCGCTCCTTCGCGTCGAGCATGAAGTCCTCGGCGGCCTGAGAGCGTTCGATCTCGGCTGCCACAAAGTCGGGCACCTCGACGGCCTTGCCCTTCGGGATGCGGTAATTCACGCCGTTGATGCCGACAAAGAGATCCTCGGGCTCTCCATTGCGGGCGCGGGGGATCGTGACTTTGACCTTGTCGTTGGTCTTTTGGGTCGTTTCTGCCATGATGTTCTCCTTGTCGTTGGTCTTTTGGGTCGTTTCTGCCATGATGTTCTCCTTTCAAACGCGGAGGGGATGTTGTTTTCTCCCCTCCGCTCATCATTCATTTGCCCGTCTGTGCGGGATTAGTAGTTGCTCTCGTCGGTCGCGGAGAAGCTGGAGCAGCTCATCACGCGCAGCATGCGCTCGGGATAGAGGATCGTCGCGCCGTTGGTCTCGAGCTTGTAGCCGATGGTGCTGAACTGGTTCAGCGGGCCGCCGATCTCGTCCTTGTCGTGGATGATCATCTCCAGGGCGCCGCCCTCGGGGTCGATGATGCCGAAGGCGTCCTTGCCGAAGAAATAGGTGGCGTAGGTCGCGCCGTTGGCCTTGTTCTTGTAGCTGGTCTCACCGACCATCAGCAGGACCGGCGCGAACACGTTCTCGATGAAGCGCACGCCGTGCAGCTCGCCGATCTCGCCGTTGAAGAGCTCCTCGGGCGCGGCGTACTTGTGCGCCTCGATCCAGCCGTCGCACTCACGCAGGTTGAAGGCCACGGAGGGATGGATCACCGCATAGTACTTGCCGTTGATGCGGGGCACGCGGTTTTTCTTCATGATGGTGACGGCCTTGTTGATCATCTCGGGCGTCAGCATGCTCATCGCCGCGGCTGCGGCCTCCATCGTGGCGCAGGTCGTCGGGGTGCTGACGAAGGCGCCGTTCGTGGGGTTGATGTTGTCGCAGTAGAGCACGTTGGTGCCGACGAGCAGCGCGTTGCGGATCAGGGCCTCCTGCGTCTCGGCGGCGGAGGCGCCCATCTCCTCGGTCGCGCCGAGGATCACATCGTCGTAGGCACGCAGCTCCAGCTTGTCGGTGATGGAGGTGTAGATGCCGTACTGGTCGATGCTGCCGAGCAGGTTGGTCACGCCGAAGGTCTTGCCGGTGGGGATCACGCCCTCCTCGAGCTTGTCGGCACGCGGGAAGGTGTTCCACTTGCGCCACTCGACCTGGCCCTTGTGGTTCTTCGGCAGGTTCTGGCGCTTGCCGAACTGCGCGTAATACAGCTCAACGCGAGCGTTCTCCAGCAGCTCGGTGTCGTAGAAGGCCTTGAGCTCGGGTGCCATGTCGTTGGTCGAGGTGCGGGCCGTGGTCGCGCCGGTGTAGGCGTTGACCATCGCCTCGGTCGCGTTCACGTTGGTGCCGGCGTCAGCGAAAAACTGCAGGCTGAACAGCCGCTTGATAAAGTCTTTCATTCGTTTCTCCTTTTCTTATCTCGGTGGATTCCTCCTGATGTAATTGAGCCGTTCTTCTGGCGTCATGCCCCTGAACATCTCCACATAGGAGGAATAGTCTCCTCTCTTGGTTGTGACGGCAGCCGTGGAGCTCCCGTTTTCGCGCGGTCTGGCCTGCATGTCGCCGCGGGCTTTGGCCGCGTCAGCCTTTGCCCTGGCCGCAACGGTTTCCACGGTGCTTTTCTCGATTTCGTCCTGATGCACCGCGCGGTACGCCCTGCGGACGTCCCACCCGATATCAGGCGCGGTGAGCCGCAGAAATTCCGGGTTCTGCATTTCGCGGTTCAGATCAAAGTTCGGGAATTCCTTGAGCATATCGGGCACCTGCTGCTGCATCTTGTAGAAGTGCTCCTCAAGCTGCTGCCGCCGCTCGTTCTGCTGCCGCTGTGCCTCTTCCCATTCCTTGCGCCAGTCGGATTTGACTTTCTCCGTGCTCTCTCCCCGCTCCAGCGCCCGATCTTCAAAGAAGTAGTCATCGTCCGTAGCGGCTGCGATCAGCGCGTCAAGGTCGTACTGGCCGTCCCTGGCTTCGATGTTGTACCGCCCGCCCAAAAGTTTGAGCAGCGGGGCCATCTTGCCAAGCTGTTCCTGCGCTGCGTTCTTGGCCTCCGTGGCGCTCTTGCCGCGTTCGGCCATCATGCCCTGAATCCTCTGCTGCACTTCCGGGATCTTCAAAAGCGCGTCCACGTCCACGGGGGCCGTGCCCTGCGCCGGTGTTCCCTCCTCGGCCTTCCCGGCTGTGCTTCCGGGACCGTCATCCTGAGCGGAGGCGCTTTGCGCCGCATCCGCGGATTCTCCGCGGTTCTTGCTGCGCTTCTCCATCCGGCTCTTGTATTTTTCGGCCTTGTCCTTGGGAACGCCCAGATCCATCAAACGCTGTCCGGCGTCAACAGCCTTTTCGCCCGCATCCCGCCCGGCGTCGGCGGAAGTTACGCCCGTTCCGGCCCCGTCTCCGCCGTCGCCTCCGGATGCGCCATCGGCAAAGATTTGGAGCCATTTGAATGTGTTAGACATAAATACTCCTTTCTTACGTCCTTTTTTGGGGGGACGGGCCCGCAGGTTTATGTCTGCCCCCATTGTAAAAAAGAGAGGCGGGGCTTGTTAATCCCCGCCTCAGAAAATTTTAGTTTCGCCACGGTGCCTCGTAAATCGTCTTTTCAGACCATCCGTTTTTGCGGTACAGAGCGTCTTTGACGGCGTTGCTTACGGGCAGCGCGTCGATCACGCGCATAACCTCAGCCTTTTTCGATCCGGAATCCGTCTTGCCGTCGCCGTCAAGATCTGTCCCCTTGCACTGAGCATATCCGGTCTTGTATGTGGCGTATTGGTCAATCGTCAGCCCTGTCTCGCGCCAGCTGCCATCTCCATCACCGTAATAGGCCTTGACGGTTTCCGTTCCATAGCGATCCACCTGTGAAGCGTAATCTCTCAGTGTGATGCCGGCCGTGTTCTTTACTCTGTCGTAGAAGTATTTGGCCTGAGTAACAGAAAGATCGTACTGCTCATACTCTGCGCCGTGCTGCCGGATGAAGCTCCTTGTCTCTCTCCACTCGGCCACGGTCTCATTCGCTTCGTCAACGGTCAGTCCGGCGTAATAACTGAGCAGCCTTCTGGCTTCTGCGTCGCTGAGCATTTTCTCTCCGAGGATCTCCTGCTCTTCCGCGCTCAGCTCATCGCCGAAGTACGCTTTCCGCACAAAGGTCTTGATCTCGGATTGTGCCGTCTTTTCTTTGACGCCGTGGCTTGTCAGATCAGTCATAGCACTCTTGAACGCCTTCTGGTCGCCGGCCAGAGCGGCGCGCTTGACCGCGGTGTATTTCCCGCTGTCGCCTGTCTCCCAGCTCTGTACGGTAAAGAAAGCATCATTTTGGCTTACTCCTGTTTTCTCCAGCAGGGCCGCGACCTGTTCCGCTGTACGCTTCCCGTCCTCAAAGTCTTTTTTCAACTGGCTTTTAACCGCTGAGAAAGCGGCTTTCTCACTCTCAAATGCCTCTGTTGCTTTCTGAACGGCAGCGTCGTCACCGCTCTCGAGAGCTCGGATCAGCACGTCGGTGCTCTGCGCCTTCGTGCGCTCATACCCGGCCTCAAAGCGTCCGAATTCTCCGTTGCGGATGTCCTCGATGTGGTAGAGCAGCGCGTCCTTGATTTTGATTGCGTTGTTTGCCGGGATGCCCAGATACTGGCACAGGGAGAGGCCGACTTTGGAAAGCTGCTTCTCAAACTTCGCCTTGCTCTTCTCGTCGTTGAGATCGTACTTTGTGCTCGCCAGCGTCACAAGATTGTCTATCAGATCGTTGACGCTGTCCACGCCGCTGAGTGACAAACCGTACCAGTTGCCGTTGCCTGTAGCCGCCATGAGGATGGAGTGGAGTTCGCTTCCACCCAGGAACATGCCGGCCATCGCGTCGATATAGTTGTCCAGGACCCGCAGGCTGACAGATTCCGCCGTCAGCTCGCCGTCATCGTCGTCGCGGTAGGCCTTCATGTTGTGCAGCAGCGCGTCGGCCAGGAGCTTGAACCCGACATAAACCGCCGCCTGCGTGAGCTGCGAGGAGACCGCAGAGACGAGTTGTGTCCGAGCCTCTGTCACGTCAGCCTTTGTTACCCCGTTCCGCTTGTTGGCAAAGTCTGCGTGGGCCTTCTGATAGCCGCCTGCCGCGTCGAAAAGAATGTTGAAGTTCTGAAGGCGCTGCGTCATGAACATCGTCAGGGCCCTCACCAGCTCGTTCGGATCACGCAGGATCTGGGGTCGCTGCATGGTGGTGTAGTTGGGCTGCGTTTTTTCCACGACGTCGTTGAACTTTTCCGCTACGGCCTCATAGTAGGCGTCAGAGCCTTTTTCGAGATTTGGCTTGTTATCCTGCACCCAGTATTCCGCCGCGTACCACAGACGCCCGACGGTCGCGCCGTCAACCGCCTGGATCCATCCCGTCGCCCATCGCGCCTTTTTCCAGACCCTCGAGCTGAGGCGCTGGCTGTTTTTGATATCGCCAAGCTCGACCGAGGAATATCCCTGCATGCGATACCACAGCAGAGGGGAGTATTTTGCGATCAGCTCGGCGTCCGCGCGGGAGATCATCCTGCCGGACTTTCCTCCGCGGAAGAACGCCTTCGTCAGCGCTTTTGAGCCTACCTCCGCCGCGGCTGTCGGGTAGGAGGCCATCTGCGCCAGCGCGACACGCACGTTGAGCGTCAGTGTTGTCTGTGCCAGATTGCCGCGCAGCCGTCCCATAAGGCGGTTGAGCCCCAGGGAATCGTCGCCGACGCCCCGGCTCCCGGTCAGGTCCGCGATCAGGTTCTCCACGTACTGGCCGCCCTCTTTGCCGAAGGTCGCGTTCACGGCGTTCTTGAGCGAATCGCTGTAGCCGGAGCCCATTTTGTTCCAGACCTTGTTGAAGTTCCGGATGGCCGGCATGAGCCCGGAATACTGTGCGACGCGCTGGATCTGATTGTTCACAACAGAGGAGATATCCAGCGCAAGCGAGGGGTTCCCGGACTTGACGCGCTCCTTCATGAAGCCCGCGTTCTCGAGGTTCATGTCTCTCGTGACGGCCTCAAAGCTGCTCGCGAGGAAATTCGGGTCGCTCGTGATGGGGTAATAATTCTCCACCTGCGCCTTCTCGATGCCGTAAACCTCCATCGTCGTCTCGTTCAGATACCGCTTGCTGTCCGTGTCCATGAGCTGCTGTGTCGCCCGGATCCACTTCCTGTCAAAGTCCGTGAGCTGCCGCTCGATGTTTGCTTTCACCGTGTCGGCGTAAGTCTCGCCGGAAAGCTCGAGCTCTTCGATCCGTTCCTGGATCTCGTCGGCAAGGGCCTCGTCGCCTGCGCTTTTTGCCTCGCGCTGCTCGTGGTAGAGCTCGCTCAATTCGCTCGCGATACCGACGGCCCTCTGCGTCCCGATGCCGAAGCCGCCTTTGCCGCTGTAGAAGTCGCTGAGATTCGGGATCGTCTTTCCGCCGCGGATAAAATGCCTCCGGTTGTCCTCGTTCAGCAGATCCATATAGATCCCGGCTGCGATGCCGTGCGTCACGGGGATCGCGTTCCCGCTCTCGTCCTTGAGACCGATATCGATCAGCTTTTTTTGATCCACATTCCCGAGATAGTTCAGGCCGGAGAAATCCCGCATCGCTTTTGAATCGTTGACCAGCTCCGCAAACGGGAGGCTGAGCTTCATCGTGATTTCTGTCTGCTTGAGCTGCCCGTCGTTCAGCATCCGGCACATACTCTCCCACGCCGAGTTCTTCTTGAACCCTGCAAAGCGTCGGAAGGCGACGTCCGGGCGCAGATGCGCCGGAATGTAGTGCTGTTTGGCCCAGCCCTTTTGCGCTTTCGGGATATCCCGCGTCTCCTGCGTCATGGTCTGCGCGACCTCAAAGGCATTTCTCTCCTCGTTCCCGATTCGGATCTTGACGGCGTCGTCAATGATATGCGTGAGCGCTTTCAGGGTGTTGTAGACCGCTTCGAGCTGCTCTGTGTTCATCTCATACAGCTTCGTGTCCCCGATCTTTACGCTCAGGTCCCGCAGCATCTCCGCGGCCACGTCGTCAAAGACGGCTGCGTACGTCGGGTTCTGCCGGTAGCTGTCATACATCGTGCGCAGCTGCTGGATCTTCTGGGCAAAGGCGTCTCCGCCCCGGCCGCTGTCAAAGTCGATCATGTCCAGCACGTCGACCGTGAGCCGCACAAACTCCGTCGGCACGTATTTCTTTTCGCTCGGCTTTGCGAGCCGCCGGTTCAGATCGTCGATAAGATCTCGGATCTTTCTCCGGACGCCGGTGTTATTGCGCCGCTCTCTCGCCCGCTTTTCGATCTCCTTGTAGTGCTTCTTGAGCTCGGCGATCTGCCGCGCCGCGCGCTCCCGTTCCTTTGCCTGGATCTCGGTCGCCCGCGCCGAGCCCTCGGCCCGAAGCTGTGCAGCCCGATAGTCCGCCTCGGTGCGCAGCGTGGTATACCGGCTCTCGGCCTTGTCCAGTGCGACGGAGAGATCGTAGATCGTGCGGTAGAGGCTCGCCGCCTCTTTCGCGTCGAGCTTCTTTTCGGCTTTGAGCTGCTGGATCTGCTCCTGCAGCGCCTTCGTGCGGGCCTTCTGCTTATCGGCGGTCGTGGGCTCGTTCGCCCGCAGCACGCCGTCCATCGCGTCCATCGTGATCCTGTTCGCCAGGTCCTCGGCCGCCTCGCCCATATACTGCTCGAAGGGATTGACCTCCATCGGCCGGCTGAGATCCATGACCTCGGCGATGCGGCGGAGCTGTTCGCCCTCATTGGCCATATCGGGGAAGTAGCTCTCTCCGTATTCGCCCTGCAGGTCGTTGTAAAACTGATCGACGCTTCGATAGCCCTCGCGGCTCTCCCGGCTCTTGCTCTCGCGCTGTGCCAGGATGAAATTCCCGAAGTTCCGCTTGCGAAAGCTCTCAAAATCCTCGTTCAGCTCTCCGATAAAGTCGCTGTCCAGGCTGAGCTTGCTGCCGCGGACGGTCTCCGCGATGCTGCGCAGGGTCTCGTTCCCCTCGTCTACCGTCTGGCTCGCCGAGGCGAGGATCTCCACCGCGACGCTGCGCGCCCTGGTCTTGAGATTGTTCTCGTCCAGCTCGGCCGCCGGGGTCTGGAGGATGTAATCGCCCACGGCCTTGATCTTCTCGGCCACGCTCTGGGTGTCGGCCCTGCTGCCATATTCCCGGATGAGGCTGCGCGCCAGCTTTTTCGCGTCGCTCTGCCGCGTCTCCGGCGTCTTGGTGATCTGCATTTTCTTCTGCAGGGCCTCGATGGTCTTGCCCTGCTTGGCAGAGAGCTTTTTCATCTCCGCCACGGTCTCGGTCAGGATGGCGTTCTCGTTCTGGAGCCGCGCATAGGCCAGCTCCCGCCCGTTCCGCTCTGCCGCCGTGTCGTCGCTCGTATCGTCCCAGCGCTGGAAAAATGCACCGATACCAGCCTCCCGTACTTCTCCCGTCTGAAAATAATACTTGATATCATTCACAATCCGGTCGGGGCGGATCGTTCCCTCGTATTCAAGCGTTCCGATGGTATTCCCACGGCTGTCGGTCAAGTCCACATTGAAGTATTCCTCGTCAGCCACATTGCGGGCAAAGGCGCGGATTGCTCTGTACTGCTCTTCCGTTGGTTCGGTGCTGCTGATAATATCAAGGCCTGGTGCCTCCGCCATAATGCGGATGTTGCCGTATCCCATGAAACGCACCATAGCCTCGGAGCCTTGCGTTGTTGCAAAGATTTGGCCGATTGCCCGGTGATCTTCACCGCGCGTGCCGAAGTGCCTGCCCTTCTCGCCGGAGAAGTTGAGCATTTTCCCGTTGGGCACGATGTACCCGGCGTCGTAGTAATACGGGGTATAGCCAAAGGTCTTGACAGCCTGCTTTCCGAAATACTCCGCCTCCGGCAGTCCTGACTTTTCAATGTCTCGCTGTTCTTCGGCCTCCATTTCTGCGTCTCTCGCCTTGTCGTATGCAGCATTGAGAATGTTGACGCGGCGATCAGCCTCTTTCTTTTGGTTGTAAAGGTCATCGTAGCCGCTCTCTCGGGCCCACTTTGCAAAAGCCTTCAGCTCTCTGTCTCCGCCCTGAATGGCCTTTTGCAGCCGTTCCTGATACTCGTCGTTGCGGTCGCGCAGCTGGCGCTGAAGATTTCTCTGCTGCTCTCGTTCGCTTTGCAGTTCGTCAAGCAGCTCGCTGGCAGTTCTGTTGCCGACAACAGTGTTGTATTCCTCATCGTCCCACATCTGAAGCTGTGTCCGCGATTCTGCACCAGCCGGAGCGTCATTTTCCTTGACATCCGCGGTGACTGCTGCTACAATGTTTTCAGAATAAGGCGCTGTGTCTCCGTAATTCGACTGTCCGCCCTGGTCTTTCAGGCCGGCGTCGTGGGAGAGGGCGCCTTTTTTGTTTTCAAAAATGGCATGAATAAGGCTCCTTGTATCACGCTCAGTTGTTTTTACAGAAAAAATAACTGGAACATATTTTCCTTCGATATTGGCAACGGCCAAAAAAGAATCCCATTCTGTATTTCCGTTGCTCTTTGCTGAACTCTCGCTATGCACATCATGCTTGGAACTGTAGATGTACTCAGCGTTATCAATCAGCGATGCAACCTCGGAGAAAAGAGCCCCTCGCTGCAGGTCGGCAAGTCCTCCTGCTGAGTGATTTCTTCCATCGCTTGTCAGATACGCTGTCATCGTTCCGCCATCGAAGAAGAAATGAACGGAACGGTCGCCGAGGGTATCTTTAAGAATCCCCTTAATTGCCTCACGCGCTTTTTTCAGATTTCCCCAATCTGTTTTTCCGCTTAATCTCTTAAGCGTTTCTTCTGGGATAGTCACAACTTTCCCGCGGTCAACAAGGCTTCTGGTTTTGCTGACTTCTGCCCTTTTTCTTGCCTCTGTGTTTCTGTAGTCGATAAAAGCTCGATTGATATCTTTCCGGCTCCACGCCTGATACTGCACGCCGCCCTCCGGGGCGGTGTTTTCTTTGCCCTGCGCCTGCCGCACCGTCTGCTCGGCGTTGTAGTTCTCCACAGCCGCCGCGATTCCGTTGGCCCAGCGCTCGGTGATGCCCTCGATCTCGTCCATCACAGCGCGCACCGGGGCATAGATCGCCCGGTTCTCGTCGAAGCTCATGCCCTCGAACGCCGCGCGGATCTTCTCCGTGATATCGTCCAGCACGTCGGCCACCTTCTGTGCCAGGGTCATGTTTTCCCTCGCCATGCGCTGCACGGCCCTGTCGTCGGTGAGCATCGTCTGGCAGGCGTTGGCCACCAGCTCGTCCGTGAGCTCTTCATAGCTCTTTCCGGGCTCCCAGCGCCGCTGCTGCTGTACCAGCCGGTCAAACTCCGCCGGGCTCTTCTTGAGCACGGCTTTGATCACGTAGTCCTTGAGCTCCTGATATTCACTCGGCGCATATTCCTGCATGAAGTGCGTCAGCTCGTGGGAGAGGGACGCCGCCGCCAGGCTCTTGCGCGTCTCCTGCGTCATGCCGGAGTTGATATTGATGTACACCGTGCCGCCGCGGACATAGGCGCCGCCCAGGTTCGTCGGGCCGTCGAAGAACACATAGTCGATGTTGATAAGATCGGCCAGCCGCTCCACCATCGCCACGATGTTTTTCTGCTGTCTGCTGAGGGAATCCCGGTCGATCCCCTTGTAATCGGTCCCGTCGATATTCCCGCCGTCAAAGCTGACGCTGCCCTTCTTCCGCTTGACGGGCTTGCTGCCCTCCAGCTCCTTCTTGCGGGCCTCCAGCGCCTGCACATCCTTCTGCAGCTGCACGGCCTTGTCCATATTGGCTTTGGCCTCGTCGAAGGCGCGCTCGTATTCCTCGGAGTTCTGGAATTCCGGGTCCGCCTTGACGGCCGCCTCCAGCGCGTTCCGCTGGCTCTCGAACAGCTTCACGGTCTCCGCGCCGAGCCGGTTTGCCTCGCGGATCTGCTTCTCCACCTCGGCGAGTGCCTGGGCGTCCGCTTCGCTCGCCTGCTGCAGGCTTGCCGCCTGCGTGCGGATCTCGGCCCTCCGCGCGTCCAGGCGCTTGACAGCCTCTTTCCGCTCCGTGCGCAGCTGCGCGCCGATCTCCTGCGCCTTTTCGATCTGGGCGTCCGTCAGCGTGGAGATCATGCTCTCCGCCGGGATGCCGCCCTCCTGGCTCCGGATATCCGTTCCCGTCGCGGCATAGCGTTCCGCCGCCTCGCTCATGCCGGCGGCGAAGCGTTTTACATCCTGCCCGCTCTCATATACCGCTGCGGCTGCCTCCGCATGGCTCCCCAGCGCCGCGAGAGAGGACGTCAGAGCGGCTTTCCCTTTCTCCGTGCTCGCGTCCACGCTGACCGGCGCGGAGGTCGCCACGCCGGCGCCGAGCTGCCAGGCGCGCCGGAACTGCGCCTCGCTCAGTCTGCCCTTGTAGGCGCTCGCCTTCCTTGCCTCCTGCATGGTATATTTCCCGGTCTGCCCCATCTGGTAGGCCTCAAGCGCCGCCGCGGCGTAGGTCCTTCCATCGGTCCCGGCCTCATATCCCTCGGACAGCACCCGGATATCCCCGTCGGAGAGCTCCATCCTCGCCGCCCTTGCGCTGCGTTCGATCATGTTCCCCATGACCTGCGTGCGATTCTCGACCTTTACCTTCTCCGTCTGCTCGACGGCGCTCTCAGCCGCGGCCTGCTCGTTCCCGGTGCGCTGCATCCGGTAGAGATTGGTCTCGACCTCGCGGGCGTTGGGATTGCCCTCTGTGCTCTGGGATACGTTCGTGAGATACATGGCCACCTGCATGAGGGCTTCTTCGCTGTTTTCCGATAGCGTCACGCCGGTTAGCTCGGTGAACTTCTCCTTCAAACTGTTGTTTTCAGCGATGCGCTGCGCCGCCTTATAGGTCGCCACATCCACGGCCAGATTGCGGGCTCCTGCGCTGTACTCGACCTGTGCCACGGCGCCGCCGCCCATACCGGCAAGGCCTCCGAGAAGGCCATCATAGAGGAGCTGCCCGTCGCCCCACACATCAACGAGGAAATCGCTGAGCTGCTGCATGAACTCCTTGTCCTCGCCGCGCCCGGTCGCCTCTCCGATTCCGAGGATGCGGTCCATAAGCGGGTTGAGCACGTCAGCGATCATTTCCTCCAGCGCCTCGCCCGTGAAGGCGTTTCCCAGGGTGCCGAGTAATTCGCTTCCGGTCTTGCTTGCGATCCACTTGTCCACCTTGTTCAAAAACGCCTCGCCATAGCCGGTGCCGCGCCAGGAACCGCCGACGCCGCTGAGCATTTCTGTCGCGATTTCCACGCCGCTGCGAGCAAACGCGGTTTCCGCCTGCTTTACAACATTTTCTCCCCGGTTTTCTGCTTCCTGCGCGCCGGACCCAAACACGCGGATGCCCATCGGGACAAGGCCCATTCCTCCGCTGAGCATGCGGTCAAGAACCTGCTCCACGCCTGTCTTTTCGAGATCCAGAACCAGTCTGCCGAGCCAGTTCGTTCCCTCGCGCATGCTGTTGAAGGCCTCAGAGGTCATTCCGCTCCCGGCGTTCTGCGCGAAGTTTGCCATCTGAAAGATGGAATTTTCTTCGATCTTTCCACCGCTCAAAAGATCCGCGCCGACAAGCCCCGCGTTTATCATCGACAGTGCATAATCTGCCGCCGTCATGCCGACGTTGGTGCCGAGCTTTTGGCCGTAGCTCATGTCCTCGTACTGCTGCTGGAAGGCATCGAGGTTTTCCTGCGTATTGCTGCCTTCGATGGAGGCCGTCGGGATACCGTACACCTCGGAGAGCATGCGCGCCGCCTCCGTTCCGACGCGCAGGGTGTCTCCCCAATTATCGATCGTCTCGTTTCCTGTTTCGAGATTCCCGGCTGCCGCGTCGTTCACCCGGTCCTTTACGCCCTGGATGTCCTCATAAGCATCCGTTGCGGTCTGCTGGATGACACCGCCAAAGCTGGCGTCCTTGTCAAGTCCGTGGACCTCGCCCAGCGTGACGTCTTTCGCAGGCTTATAGACGCTGTGCCCGAGGAGCCTGCTGAGAACAGGCATTTCCTCGAGCTCGTAGTCGATCCCGTACATCTGCTGGACTTCCTCTGCCGTGTACCCGCTGCCTGGCTTCGTCACGGTCGGGCTTCCCGTTTCCTTGAGACTGTTCAGCTCCTCGTTGATCTCTTTCTTCCGCGCTGCGACGCGGTTTGCCTCGTCCGGGTCAATGATCCAACCCTCATACTGCGCGATCTGGTCAAGCTCCTGCTGCAGCTCGGCGCGGCGCTGCTCCCGGTACTGCCGGTTTCCGGTGCCGGTATCGGTATACGCCTCCACCTGTTGACTTGGCTTCACGACGCCGGGCGCGGTTCCTGCATACGTGCGGTTCCCCGTCCCGGCATCGCTGTACTGCTCGATCTGCTGGCCGGGCTTCACGACGCCTGGTGTCGTAGCCTCTGCCGTCTGTGAAAGACCGTTGACAGCCGAGCGGAATTCATTAAAGTTGTTCAGCAGATTGATTCCGGTCAGTGTTGGGTCCAGCTTTCCGTTCGCGTCGTATGCGAGCACGGACGACCTGGCGGCGTTTCCCAATTGGGCAATCTCTGCGCTCTGTCTGCGCGTCGTTGCGATATCCTGGTAATACTTCATGCCCTCCGGCGTGAGTGACGTAATCGTGCCAGCCTGCGGCGCGGTCCAGTACTGCCTCCGAAACTTCTCAAGGGCGTCGAGATCCGCGCTGCCGTTCTCCGCCTGAAAGCGGTAATTCGGTTCGTATGCCTGCGCTGCGGGCTGCTGAGCTGTCTGCGCCTGGCTGCTGTTCTGCCCGTACTTTTTGCGGAACTCGTCCAAATCTACTGCCATATTTCCCCTCCAGATTTAAATACGGTCTTTTACCTGCCAGTTCTTGCGGATATATTTTGCTTCATCCTGGGTGATGGTTCCGGCCTTGACCTCCTGAGCAAGATACTGGTTGACGTCGGTAGCGGATGCTCCGTTCTGCCGTGCATTATCGTAAACGCCGGCCACATCTACAAAGCCCCAATTCCCGGTATTTGCGGCGGTGTCGCTGCTGGTTGTGCTGCTCCCGCCGGAGCTGCTTCTCCCGCCGCCGCCTCCGCCACCGCCACCGCCGCCGGTCGCGGCCGGCGTGACGCCGCGGAGATATTCCTGCAGCAGCGCGTTCGCCGCCTCCCGAGACATGCCCGCCGCGGCGAGCTCCTGGTCCGTCGGGCTGTAGCCGGTGGAACCGATCAGGGCATACAGGTTGGAAAAAGCCTGCTGCTGGCGGCTGTACTCCTGGCTTTCGAGCTGCGTCTGATACGCGCGCTCGTTCTCCCAGTCGCTCAGCTCGTCGCGGTATCGCCCGTATTCGGCGTCTCGCTGCTGCCCGAGCAGAGAATACTGCTGCAGCAGCCGGTCTCCCTCGTCCTGCCAGCGCCCGTATGCGCTGTTGTAGAGGTCGGGGATCACCGCGGAGAGGTTTTGCAGATAGGCGTCAAAGGCCTGCTGCCCCACCTGCTGGCCGTAGCTGGAGCCGTAGCCGCCCGTGAGCGCCGCCGCCTGGCCCATCGTGTCCCTCATGGCGAGCTTGCCGCCCTGGATATACTGGTCCTTCATGCCCTGGTACAGCGGGTCCTGCGTCGCGTCGTACTGGAAGTTGGGCCGCGTGGTGATCTGGTTGTAAAGGTCCGTCAGCTGCGTGTCATAGCTCCCGTTGTAGGTCGGTCTCTCCGTGCGGAAGCGGTTGTACAGCGTGTCCGCGTCCACCGCATACGGGCTTTTTTTCTTATCGTCTTCAAGCGCCATGATATTCTCCTCCTATCCTGAGATTGTCCGGGTGGGCCTCGGCGATCAGCGTCAGCCCGTCCAGAATGATTTGATACAGATAGCGGCAATCCGCCGCCGCTGCCCTGCTCGGGCTGCACTGTACCTCGATGATCGCCCGATCCGGGTCGATATACAGGTGCGCGCCGTAGTCCTCGCGGTTGGTCGCGGCCTCCACCAGTGTCCAGGCGAGCGCCGAGGCCCCGGCGCATACCGGGTCAAAGCCGCTCTCCGTTGCCTCGGCGTGCCCCTCCACGCGCATGCGGTACTCCGCCGGCTCATAGATCACCCTGGTCATCCGCGTGCCTCCGTTGCGCTGGCCGCTCTCTGGCGCGCCTTCGCCGTCACGCCGCTCTCGCCGCCCGCCGCGTCCAGGCTCGGCGTCATCCCGCCCGGCACGGCTGCCGTCTGCTGTGCGTCAAGCCCCATCGCCGCGGCCATCTGCGGGACGGCCTCGGGCTCGTACTTCTGCAGCAGGGCGAGCACAAGCTGCTGCGTCTGCTGCAGCATTTGCAGGAGCGTCCCGTTCTGCGCAATGTGCTGCATCACGTCGTCCTTGCCCTCGAAATCCATCATGTCCAGGCAGGCGAGCGCCGCCGTCGCCATCTCCGGGGCGAAGAAGCCCGCGCTGTAGAGCTGCAGCGCCAGCTCGTTCTGCGCCGTCCGGGTGTAGGCGTTGCGCTTTTGCACCCTGACCTTGATATCGTAAAGCGGCGTCACCGTGCCCATGCTCACGCTGCCGTATGCCACTTCCCGCGGCAGCATCGGCGCGTTGGAGACCTCGGCAAAGGCCTGCTGTCCCAAATCCCCGGTGATGCGGAAGGTGCGCGGCGTGGTGTAAAACTGGCGGATGAGCTCGATGCACATCTCGATCATCCTGCTGTACGCCCGGTAACTCGCCTGCGTCATGTCGCGGCTGGTCTTGCCGCTGGCCTCCTGCAGCGCGGCAATGGCGGAGGCCGCCGTCACGCCGGAGGCCGGCACGCCGTTCGCGGTCTCGGTGTTGCCGCTCGTCTGCCGCAGCTCGTCGATCTTGCGGTCGTAGAGGTTGAGATAGGTGCCGCCCAGCGGCTTATAGTCCACGACGCGCATCTGCATCTCGTCCAGCGAGGCGGCGGAGACCTTGACAAACGGCTTTTGCAGGTTGAGGAAGTCCTTCTCGTTTACGCCGCCGTCCGTCCGGACAAAATAGCGTGGCGTCGCGCCGACAAGGGCGTTTTTAGTAAAGGCCGTGTCCAGCATGTCGAGCTGCGTCTGCGGGTTCTGGCACAGATCCACGTAGCCGTATCCGCAGGGGCTCCCCTCGATAGGCCACAGCGCATCGAACACGAAGGGATAGAGCCCGTGATCATAAATCCCGCCCTGCCCGGCGTTTTCGGTGGAATAGAGGATCTCGTCGCCGACGTACTTGCAGTAATGCAGCACATCCTGCCCGCCTGTTTTGACCTTGTAATACACGTCGATGACCATGCTCTTGCCCGTTGTATCCACGCTGTCGTCGTACATATACCGGGTCAGGGTGTGCTTCTGGCCCTTGAGCTTGTCCTTGAGCTGCGGATACTGCAGCTCAAGCACCTCATTGTCCTGCAGCTCCACGTGGAACAGATACCGGCTCTTCTGGATATCCGTCACGCCCGGCTCCCAGAAGATGGTCAGCAGATCCACGCACTCGATTGCGATATCCCCCTGGCCGAAGGCCTTCTCCGTATCCCATCTGACCTGATAGACGCAGGTGCCGGTCTTGAGCTTCTGCCACATGGCCTTGTCGTAGGTCTCCTCAAAGTGGTTCTGCTCGAGGATGCAGGGCAGCACGTCGCTCAGCGTCTTGGCCTGCTCCCGGTCGCCGGGCTCGCGCGGCAGGATGATCGGCTCCGGGTAGTTCTCCATGGCGTCGGCGTGCTTGGAGGTTATCACATTGTGCAGCCACCCGCTTTTCGCCCGGAATCCGGCGTCCGGGTCGTTCCCGATATCCCCGTTCTTCCGCTCCTCCGTGACATTGCGCAGCTTCCACCAGTTCTCAGCCGCCACGACGCGGCTCTCAAGGCGCTTTTTGCCGCTCTTGTACTTCTCCAGAAGCCCGTCAAATTCCAGCAGCCGCTCCTTGTCCACGGGCTGCGCCGGCTCCACCATCATCATGCTCTGCAGTTCGTCCATTTATCTGTCACTCCTTGTGAATTGATTGAGCGGATCGCTCAGCACTTCTCTCTTCGGGGCCTCGCGCAGCGGCGTCACCGGTCTGGACATGCAGAAATAGCGCGTCTCGTCCGCGATATGGTCCTCCAGCTTGGTATCCAGGTCCTCCACCTGGTGCTCGTCGTAGAGCATCAAAGGGATGGTGCGGATAAAGCCGCTGCAGCCCTCGAAGATGTACATGCGGGCATAGCCCTCCTCGTCAAACTGCAGCCGGTAATGCACCTGCATCCAGCCCTGTATGCGCGCATTGTCGCCCGGCGTGAAGTACACGCCGCAGCGGGCCGCGGTCTCGGCGATGCTCTCCCCGCGGCTCGTGTCCCAGATAGCGGGGTCCGCCACGCCGTCGATCTCCTTCCCCCGCAGCCAGGGGTGTTCGCGCTCGATGCGGGCGATCTCCCGGAACTGTCGCTCCGGCGTCCACTTCACGCCCTCATTCGGCGTGTCT
>CAJOMY010000002.1 GCA_905235775.1 uncultured Bacteroidales bacterium
GCCGAGGGCGTAGGCGGCACGGATGATCACGGGATAACCGACCTCGCGGGCGGCAGCGCGCGCCTCCTCGAGATTGGACGCGGCGTGGGACTTGATTGTCTTGACGCCGATCTCCTCCAAACGATCCACGAAGAGTTCGCGGTCCTCCGTATCGATGATGGACTGGACCGGGGTGCCGAGCACCTGCACGCCGTTCGCCTCCAGCACGCCGCTGTGATAGAGCTCGACGCCGCAGTTGAGCGCCGTCTGCCCGCCGAAGGAAAGAAGGATCCCCTGCGGCTGCTCCTTTTTGATGACTTTCTCCACGAAATAGGGGGTCACCGGCAGGAAATACACCTTGTCGGCCACGCCCTCCGACGTCTGGACGGTTGCGATATTGGGGTTGATAAGAATGGTCTCGATGCCCTCTTCGCGCAGGGCCTTGAGGGCTTGGGAGCCGCTGTAGTCGAATTCGCCGGCTTCGCCGATCTTGAGGGCGCCCGAGCCGAGCACGAGGACTTTCTTGATATGAGGATCGATCATGTTGTCTACAATTGGGAAATGAAGTCATCGAAAAAGAATTCCGTATCGACCGGGCCGCTGGAGGCCTCGGGATGGAACTGCGCCGAGAAGAAGGGTTTGGAGCTGTGCCGGATGCCTTCGTTGGTGCCGTCGTTCATGTTGACGAAATAAGGCTCCCAGCCTGCCGGAAGGTGGCTGTCGTCCACTGCGAAGCCGTGGTTCTGGGAGGTGACGAAGCACTTGTCGGTGCCGACCTGACGCACCGGCTGGTTGTGGGAGCGGTGGCCGTATTTGAGCTTATAGGTGGTGGCGCCCGCAGCGATGCTCAGCAGCTGGTTGCCCATGCAGATGCCGCAGACGGGCTTGTCGCCCTTCAGCGCCTTCCGTATATGCTCCACGGTGGCGCCGCAGAGGGCCGGGTTGCCCGGGCCGTTGGAGATGAACAGACCGTCCCACGCAAGCTGGTTGAAATCGTAATCCCAGGGGACGCGGACCAGGTGGATGCCGCGGGAGACCAGGCAGCGCAGGATCTGGTGCTTCACGCCGCAGTCTACCAGCACGACGGTCTTCCCGCCGTGGCCGTAGTGCATCACTTCACGGCAGCTGACCAGGGCGACCTGATTCTCCAGGTTCGGGTCGGCGACCTCGAAGTTCTCGTCCGCCCCCTCGGGCACGATCTTGCCGAGCATGGCGCCCTCTTCGCGCAGCAACTGCGTGAGGGCGCGGGTGTCGATGCCGCAGATGCCGGGGATTTTCTGCTCCTGGAGCCATTCGCCGAGGCTTTTGACGGCGTCCCAATGGCTGTACTTCTCGCTGTAGTCGGAGATGACGAGGCCCCGGACATGGATCCGCTCGGACTCGAAGGTCTTGCAGATGCCGTCCCCGTCCACTTCCATTTCGGGGATGCCGTAGTTGCCGATCAGGGGATAGGTGACGCAGAGGATCTGACCGGAATAAGAAGGGTCGGTCAGGCTCTCGGGATAGCCCACCATCGCCGTGGAGAAGACCACTTCTCCGTCACAGGGGCCATCGTAGCCGAAACTCCAGCCCTCCATCCTGCGTCCGTTCTGCAGGATCAATGTCGCTTTTTTGCGTGTTGCTGCCATAGTTTCTTGTATTACCAGTTGGAAGCCGCGTCCATCAGCGCGGCGATCTTGTCGTTGCACAAATTGCCCAGGCTGCCCAGGTGCGTGTGGCCGAGGTCGGAGGCCTTGAGACGGGCGGGATCGCCGCCCTCGTAGCGGAAGCGTCCCTCATTCACTTCCTTGCCGACCTGCCGGTACGCTTCGCGGAAGGGCGTTCCGGCGAGCGTGCGCCGGTTGACCTCCTCGACCGTGAAGAGGTAGTCGTAGAGCGGGTTGTCCAGGATCTGCGTGTTCACCTCGATGCTTGCAAGCATGTAATCGGTCATCTGCAGGCATTCGTGCATCAGTTCCAGGGCGGGGAAGAGGATGTCCTTGAGCAGCTGGTAGTCGCGGTGGTAGCCGTGCGGCATGTTGCTGCACAGCAGCGCGATCTCGTTCTCGCAGGACAGGATCCGGTTGCACTTGCCGCGCAGGATTTCCCACACGTCGGGATTCTTCTTGTGCGGCATGATGCTGGAGCCCGTGGTCAGCTCGTCCGGGAAGTGGATGAAGCCGAAATTCGGGCACATATACAGGCAGCAGTCTGCCGCAAATTTATTAAGTGTCAGAGCAATACCGCCCAGAGCGGAAGCCACGGCCCGTTCGGTGCGTCCGCGCTGCATCTGCGCGGCGACGCTGTTGTAGACGGGGGAGGCGAAGCCCAGCAGGTCGGTCGTCATCTGCCGGTCCAGGGGGAAGGAGTTGCCGTAGCCGGCGGCGGAGCCAAGCGGGTTGCGGTTGACGGTCCGGTAGGCGCCCTCCAGACCGTACATGTCATCCACGAGCGCCTCGGCATAGGCGCCGAACCAGAGGCCGAAGGACGAAGGCATCGCCACCTGCGCGTGCGTATAGCCGGGCAGCAGGACCTCCTTGTGGCGTTCGCTCAGGTCCTGAAGCGTGCGGAACAGGGTCAGCACTTCGTCGCGCAGCTGTCTCAACTCGTCCCGGAGGAAGAGTTTGATGTCCACGAGCACCTGGTCGTTGCGCGAACGCCCGGAGTGAATCTTCTTGCCCGCTTCGCCCAACTCGCGGGTGAGCAGCAACTCGACCTGGGAGTGGATGTCCTCCACGTCGGGCTCCAGGGAGAAACGGCCGTCATCGATCCGGAGGGCGATGCGCTCGAGCGCCGCATCCAGCCGGGACCATTCTTCGCCGCTCAGCAGGCCGATCTTTTCCAGCATCTTGATGTGTGCCCGGGAACCCTGCACGTCATAGCGCGCGAGCCGCAGGTCCAGCACACGGTCGTTGCCGACCGTGAAACGATCAACCGCCTCCGTGGCGGAAGTTCCTTTATTCCAAAGTGTTGCCATAAAAAGTCCCGATGAATTCAATATATTGGTCTATGCCCTCCCGGATCTCCTGCGTGCGGATGTATTCATCCGCTTTGTGCGAACGGGCGGAGTCGCCGGGCCCCATTTTAACGGCATCCACGGGGATGCGCATCCAGTCGGAGGTCGTGGGGGAGGAGAAGGTCTCGATGTCGAGGACCTGCGCCGTTCGGAGCAGCGGCGAGCCCTCCCGCGTGGCCGAAGAGCGGTTCAGCAGGTTGCGCGCCTTCAGCGTGCTCCGGCAAAGCGCCTGGAGTTCGGCGACGATCTCCTCGTTGGTGTATTGCTCCGTAGGGCGGATGTCCACCACGAATCGGCAGCGGTCGGGGATGACGTTGTGCGCCTGTCCGGCCTGGATCTGCGTGACGCTGAGGCGGACGTCGCCCATCCGCGGGGAATGTCTCGTGAAGCGGTGTGCGCGCAGGACGTTAATGTCGTCCAGCGCAAGGTACAGGGCGTTGACGCCTTCGCCGCGGGCGGCGTGCCCGCTGACGCCCTGCGCCTGCCCGTCCAGCACCAGCAGGCCGCGTTCGCTGCTCGCGACGCGCATTCCGGTGGGCTCGCCGACGATGACCCAGCGGGGCATGGGATAGCGGCCGCCGGAAGCGAAGAGTCCGTCCGGGGCGAAGAGCCAGCGCGAGCCGTCAGGCCCGCTGACCTCCTCCTCGCGGGAGAGGATGAGCATCAGGTTGACCGGCATCTCCCGGTCATAAAAATGGCGGAAAGCAGCAATCATCGACACTACACTTCCGCCATCGTCATTGGAGCCGAGTCCATAAACGGTATCAGGGTCACAGCCCGGGTCGAACGGGTCCCGCGTGTAGCCGTTGTTGACGGGGACGGTGTCGAGGTGGGCGTCCAGCGCAAGGGTCGGCTTGGACGGATCGAATTGCCGGTTGAGCGCGAGGATATTGCCGTTCACCTCTTCGCTGTCGATGCCGAAGGAAGCGAGCGCCTCCCGGACGCAGACGGCCACGGCCGCCTCCTGTCCGGAGAGGGAAGGGATGCGGACCATCTGCCGCAACAGCTGTATGGAATCCTCGTGCAGGCTCATATCTTCAGTTCAGTTCCTCCCGGCTCAAGCAGCCGGGCGGCGTTCCGGATGACCACCCCGCAGGCACCGTCCCGCAGGGCTGCAAATGCATTTTCAAGCTTGGGGATCATCCCTTCGGCCACGCGGCCTTCCGCCTTCAGGCGTTCGAATCCGGACGGGTCGAGGGAAGGGATCACGCTTTCGTCGTCATTCCGGTCACAAAGTACGCCATTTTTCTCGAAACAATAAAATAATTTTGCACCCAAAGCGACGGAAATCGCAGCCGCCATGGTGTCGGCGTTCGTGTTCAGCAGCTGGCCGGCACCGTCGTGGTTGATGGCGCTGAAGACCGGTACCAGCCCGGCGTCCAGCAGCTGCCGGATGAAGGCCGCGTTGACCGAGTCCGGCGTGACGTCGCCGACAAAGCCGAAATCCACCGTTGTGACGCCGTCGGAGAGGGTTTTCGGGGGGCGTTTGCGGGCGGTCACGACGCCGCCGTCGCAGCCGGACAGGCCGATGGCGTTGCAGCCGTGCGCCTGCAGGCGTGCGACGATGTCCTTGTTGCACAGACCGGCATAGACCATCGTCACGACTTCGAGGGTCTGCGCGTCCGTGACGCGGCGTCCCTCGATCTTGACAGGCTCCTGCCCCAGGGCCTTCTGCACCTGACTGGCCTTCACGCCGCCGCCGTGGACGATGAGTTTCGCGCCCGGCAGGGCTGCGAACTCCGCGCAGAAACGCTCCAGCGCCTGCGGGTCGTCCACCACGTTGCCACCGATCTTGTAGAGGCTGATCATAGGCTTTCCAGCATCCTTTTCATGACCACCTGGGCGGAGACGGCCCGGTTGGCCGCCTCGGGAATCACCAGGCTCGTGGGAGCGTCGATCACCTCGTCGGAGACGATCATGTTGCGCCGCACGGGCAGGCAGTGCATGAAGTAAGCGTTGTTGGTCACGGCCATGTGAGCGGCGTCCACCGTCCAGCCCATGTCCTTGCTCAGGATCTGGCCGTACTGCGCGGGGTCGGTGACACCCGGGCAGCTCCAGTTTTTGGCATAGACGAAATCGGCGCCCTCCAGGGCCTTCATCTGGTCGTACTCCACGGGCGCGTTGCCCGCGAAAGCGGAATCCAGCTCGTAGCCGCGGGGGTGGGTGATCACGAAGTCCACATCGGCCGCGTTCATCCATTCCGCGAAAGAATTCGGCACGGCCTGGGGGAGCGCCCGCGGATGCGGAGCCCAGGTCAGCACCACCTTGGGGCGCTTCTTCTTGCGGTATTCTTCGATCGTGATGAGGTCCGCGAAGGCCTGGCAGGGGTGTACGGTGGCCGACTCAAGGCTGATGACGGGCTTGCCGCCATATTCGACGAACTGCCGCAGGACGGTCTCGCTGTAGTCGAAGGCACGGTCCTGCAGGCCCGCGAAAGAGCGGATGCCGATCAGGTCGCAGTAGCTGGTCATCACGGGGATGGCTTCGCGCAGGTGCTCGGACTTGTCGCCGTCCATCACCACACCCATCTCGGTCTCCAGCTTCCAGCTGTCCTGGCCGATGTTGAGCACGATGGGGTTCATACCCAGGTTGAGCGCCGCTTTCTGGCTGCTCAAGCGGGTGCGCAGGCTGCTGTTGAAGAAGACCAGCATGATGGTCTTGTCCTCACCCAGGTGCTTCCAGGCGTAGGGGGTGGCTTTTACCTGCCGGGCTTCCTCGAGCGCTACGCCCAGGTCGCCGATGTCGCTGACGTGGAAAAAGGATTTCATGCTGCGAGTACTTCGTTGAATGCTTCCAGGAACCGGTCCGCTTCGGCCCGGGTGAGGCAGAGCGGGGCCAGGAGCCGGATCATGTTCTGACCGGCCACGCCGGTGAAGATGTGCTTGTCGTAGAGGAGCGCCTCCCGCAGGGGAGCGACGCGCTCGTCGAATTCGATGCCGAGCATGAGGCCCTTGCCGCGCACTTCCTTGATGCGCCCGCTCTTCGGCAGCGCCTCCCGGATGTAGTCGCCGACGGCCAGGGCATTGGCCATCAGCCCCTCCCGCTCGATGATGTCGAGCACGGCGAGGGCTCCGGCACAGGCCAGGTAATTGCCGCCGAACGTGGTGCCGAGCATGCCTTTGCGGGCCTGGAACATCGGGGAAACGAGGATGCCGCCGCAGGGGAATCCGTTGGCGATGCCCTTGCCCATGGTGATGATGTCCGGGCGGATGCCGGACCACTGGTGGGCGAAAAACTTGCCCGTGCGTCCGTAGCCGCTCTGCACCTCGTCGAGGATGAGCACGGCGCCGTAGCGGTCGCAGAGCCGGCGGAGCGCCTGCAGGAAGCCGCTGCTCGGCAGGTGGATGCCGCCGCAGCCCTGGATGCCTTCCACGATGACCGCCGCCACGCCGCCTTTCGCAAGTTCGTCCGCCACGGCATCGCCGTCGTTCAAGTCGACGAAGGTCACGCGATGATGCGCGTTGAAAGGAGAGACGATGGCCGGGTTGTCCGTCAGCGCCACGGCACCGGATGTGCGGCCGTGGAAGCTGCGGCGGAACGCGATGATGCGGTCCTTGCCGGTATGGAAAGACGCCAGTTTGGCCGCATTCTCGTTGGACTCGGCGCCGCTGTTGTCCAGGAACAGCGTGTAGTCGTCATAGCCGCTGACCTCGCCGATGCGGCGCGCCAGTTCTTCCTGCAGCGGGTTGCGGACGCTGTTGGAGTAGAAGCCGATCTTGTTCAGCTGCTCCGTCAAGGCCGCCACGTAATGCGGATGACAATGGCCGACGGAGATCACGGCATGGCCGCCGTAGAGGTCCAGGTATTCCTGTCCCTTGTCATCCCACACGGTGCAGCCTTGCGCGCGCACCGGCGTGACATTAAACAGGGAATAGACATCGAAGAGTTCCATATTTCAATTAAAATGCTGATGCCTTCAGCTTGAGGCCCGTGGTCTCGGGAATACCGAAAATCAGGTTCATGTTCTGGACCGCCTGGCCGGAGGCGCCTTTGAGGAGGTTGTCGATCACGGAGGAGACGACCAGCGTGCCGCCATGCACCTCGGGGGCGACGATGGCCTTGTTGGTGTTGACCACCTGCTTGAGGTCCACCGGCCGGTCGGAGACGAAGGTGAACGCAGCGTCGGCGTAGTAATTCTGATAAAGGTCAAGCGCCTGCACGGCGTCCAGCAGGGCATCCACGGTGACGGAAGCGAAAATGCCGCGGGCGAAGTCGCCCCGCATAGGGACGAACCGGACGGGGGAAGATCCTTCGCTGCGCTCGGGATGACAGACGTCAGCGGGGCAGGCGGCGCCGAAAGAGGGCTGCAGGAGGCCGAGGGTACGGCAGATCTCCTTCAGGTGCTGGTGTTCGAAGACCTTGTAGGTCGAGAGGTTGTCCGTGCGCCAGCTGAAGTGCGTCGTGGCGGAAGGCTTGACGCCGGCGCCCGTGGAGCCGGTGACCGCGGTCACGTGGACGGGTGCCGCCAGCAGGCCGTTTGCGGCCAGCGGCAGCAGGGCGAGCTGGATGGCGGTGGCGAAGCAGCCGGGGTTGGCGACCTTGCGTGCCGTGCGGATCCGGTCGCGCTGCCACTCGGGCAGGCCATAGACATAGCCGTCCGACTCGTCGCGATAGTCCTGCGCCAGGTCCACGACCTTCAGGCCGGCGGGCAGGGCGTTCCGCTCCCAGAACTCGCGGCTCTTGCCGTGAGCGGAGCAGAGAAAGAGCACATCCACGGCGCTGAGGTCGTAGCTGTCGCTGAAACGCAGCTGCGTGTCGCCGAACAGGCCGCCGTGCACGTCGTAGAGGAAGTTGCCGGCGTTGCTGGTCGAGTGCACGAACACGATCTCCACCTCCGGGTGGTTCACCAGGATGCGGAGCAGCTCGCCTGCCGTGTAACCGGCGCCGCCGATGATGCCGACCTTAATCATTGCCCTTGAATTCGTCCTTGTGGTTGCCATAGTAAACGCGCAGCGGGGTGGAGGTGACCTTGATGAAGCCCTTGGCCTCTTCGGCCGTCCAGCCCTTCTGGGTCTCGCCGTATTCGCCGAGCTTGCTCTTGACGAGGTCGTCGGGCGAGTCCACGCCCACGGTGGAGAAACCGTAAGGGCGCAGCTCGAGGGTCACGGTGCCGTTCACGTTGCGCTGGCTGCTCTCGAGCATGGCCTCGATGTCCCGCATGACGGGCTCAAGGTACTGGCTCTCGTGCAGGAACATGCCGTACCAGTTCGCGACCTGGTCCTTCCAGTACTGCTGCCACTTGGAGAGGGTGAACTTCTCCAGGAACTTGTGGGCGCCGATGATGAGCATCGGGGCAGCGGCTTCGAAGCCCACGCGTCCCTTGATGCCGATGATGGTATCGCCGACGTGCATGTCACGCCCGATGCCGTAGGGGGCGCCGATGGCCTCCACGGCCTGGATGGCGGCGATCTTGTCGTCGTAGTCCTTGCCGTTCACACTTTTGAGCTCACCCCTCTCGAAACCGAGGGAGAGGATCTCGCTGCCGGTCTTGCTGACCTGCTTGAGGTAAGCGCTCTCGGGGAGGCCCTGACGGGAATCGAGAATCTCGCCGCCGCAGATGGACGTGCCCCAGATGCCGACGTTGTAGGAATATTTCAGCTTCGCAAAGTCGGCATTGAAACCATGGGCATTGAGATAATCGACTTCATCCTTGCGGGAGAGGTTGCCGTCACGGGTGAGGGTGATGATCTCCATGTTCGGGCACATCACCAGGAAGGTCATGTCGAAGCGGACCTGGTCGTTGCCGGCGCCGGTGGAGCCGTGGGCGATGGCGTCCGCACCGATCCTGTTGGCATAACGGGCGATGGCCATGCCCTGGAAAATGCGCTCGGAAGACACGGAGACGGGGTACGTGCCGTTACGGAGCACATTTCCGAAGACCATGTACTTGAGGCTCTTGGCGTAATACTCCTGCGTGACGTCGAGGGTCACGTATTTCGTGGCGCCGAGCTTGTAGGCGTTCTCCTCGTTGGTCCTGAGCTGTTCCGGGCTGAATCCGCCCGTGTTGGCGCAGGCGGCATGGACCTCGTAGCCCTTCTCCCGGGCGAGGTACATCACGGTGTAGGAGGTGTCCAGACCCCCGCTGAATGCGACGACGACTTTCTTTTTCTTATTCTCCATATTCTTTTTTCATTTTGAGCGAAACGAAAAATCTATTCCCCCGGATGATGGATCTCCAGGTGCTCCTGCGGGTCATACAGCAGGCCCGTGCAGATGCACATTTTGTAGTCGTGGCTCTCCAGGATGTCGAAATGCCGGCAGCCCTCGCAGCCTTTCCAGAACTCCGGATCGTCCGTGAGCTCGGTGTAGGGGACCGGACGGAAGCCGAACTCGTAATTCATCTTCATCACGGCCGCGCCGGTGGTGATGGAGAAAATCTTGGCATCGGGGAAGAGCTTGCGGGACAGGATGAAGGTCTGCTCCTTGATGCGCTTGGCGATGCCCATGCCGCGAAACTTGTGTGCGACGATGAGGCCCGAGTTGGCGACAAAACTCTTGCCGCCCCAGGACTCGATGTAGGAAAAGCCCGCGAATTCTCCCTCGTCCGAAATGGCGATCACGGCCTTCCCGGCCAGGATTTTTTCATTGATGTACTCCGGCGTACGCTTGGCGATACCGGTCTTGCGCTCCAGGGAGGAAACATAGATTTCCTGACAAATCTCTTCTGCGAAGCGGGTGTGGCTCTGGTCGGCCACCATGACGTTAATGTTCATTTCTATACAATAGGGCCCCTAATGGCAAGACAAACCGAGATTGTCAATTGCAATTATTGGGGCGAAAATTCATGATGGAAAGTAAAAAGACAGAATTTCCGAGGATGTGGGAGGGTTCTACGCCTCCTATCTTCGGTCTCGTCTGGAGCACTGGCAACACACGAATAACATAACATTTGCAAATGTAATTAAAAATTTTAATATCTCCAAATTATCCAAGAAAACGGGGTGCAAATCTGAACGATTTACACCCCGGAAAGACTTATGCCGGACCCGATGTCCGATTCATTCAATTATCTGAAATCTTTCAGCAGCGCACCCAGCTGATCCGTGATGACGCTGGGATCGACGGGATTCTTCTTGTATCTGCGGGGCTTGGCACCATACCACACGACTTCTCCCGTTTTGTTGTCGAAGACCAGGCCGAATATGCCGTTCATGAATGCCTCGGAGTCGGAGCCCAAAACGAGCTCATTGTTCGCGAAGAAGCTGTCCTGGAGAAGAACTTGGAGGAGCTGCAGGAAGCCAGGATCAGCGTGGACGCGGCCAGGAGGAGGATGGGATAAATCTTGCGCATAAAATATTAAATATTGTGATCGATTGCCTGTTTGAGCGCCGAGAGGGCCGTCTGCAGCCTGGCGCGCGGGCAGCCGACGTTCAGGCGCATGAAGCCGGTACCTTCCGGACCGAAGACGGCCCCGTCGTTGAGGGCCAGGTGGGCCTGGCTCACGAAGAGGTCCACCAGCGCGGGCTGGGGGAGACCCAGTTTGCGGCAGTCCAGCCACACCAGGAAGGAAGCCTGCGGCCGCACGGCGCGGATCTGCGGGAGATTCGCACGCAACCAGCCGTCCACGAAGTCGATGTTCCCTTGCACGTAGTCGAGCATTTCGGCCCGCCAGGCCTTGCCGGCTTCCGTATAGGCAGCCCGGGTGGCTTCGGCGGAAAAGATCGGCGGATAGTCCGTCTCGTTGGATTCCAGGTATTTGAAGTATTTTGCTGCGAGCTCCGGATTCTGGATGATGACGTACGAACTCACCACGCCGGCGATGTTGAAGGTCTTGGAAGGCGCCATGAACGTGATGGCACAGCGGGCGGCCGCCTCGCTTACGGTGGCGAAAGGGATGTGCCGCCGGCCGCCGAATACCATTTCGGCATGGATCTCGTCGGAGACGACGATGATGCCGTGGCGGTCGCAGATTTCCGCGAGGCGGCGCAGCGTCTCCGCCGGGAAACAGACGCCGCCCGGGTTGTGGGGATTGCACAGGATCAGCATCTTCGTCCGCGCGTCGATCTTGCGCTCCAGATCCTCCAGATCCATCTCGTAGGTCTGCAGGAAGCCGTCGGCGCCATAGACCGGGCGCAGGGGATTGTTGACCACCTCGAAGCCGCTCTCCTCCGCCACGATACGGAAGGGGTGATAAACGGGCTTCTGGATGATGACCTTGTCGCCGGGCCGGAGGAAGCAGCGCTCGGCCAGGCCGAAACCTTTGACGATGCCGGGGACATAGCGGAAGTGCTTCGGATGAACTTTCCAGCCATGCAGATCCTCCACCCAGCGCGAGACAATCTCGAAATAGTCGGATCCGGTGGACGGATACCCCAGGACCGGGTGGTCCAGACGGCGGCGCAGGGCGTCCAGGATGAAATCCGGCGTGCGGAAGTCCATGTCGGCAACCCAGAGGGCTTGCAAGTCGGAACGGCCGAATTCGGCCTTGAGGGTGTCATACTTGATGCAGCGCGTGCCGCGCCGGTCGATCACTTCGTCAAAATCGTACATTGAGGCATAAATTACCTTTGCGGATACAAAAATACTGATTTTTTGTATATCTTTGCGCCGAAGTTTCACCAACCCCCATTTTATGGCAGGAAATGAAGAAATACCTTTTATCGATTGCAGCACTGCTGCTCGGCTTGCTTGCGCACTCGCAAGAGGCTGACGATCTCGGTAATTACGCCGAGGTCTCTGTTGTCACACGCCTGGACCTGAACCCCGTCTTCTACAAGGACGCCACGGAATTCACCCTCGGCAATTCTTCACTTTACACCCGTTTTACCGGCTCTGCATCGGAGCACTTCTCCTGGACGCTCGTGAACCATTGGTTCAGCGGGAATTCTTTCCTCGGCAAGGATGCCGATCCCTGGGTGCACTTCCGCGACCTCGGCCACAGCAATACAACCAACTTCATCGACATGGCCTATGTCGATCTGATGTTCGGCGGCTGGACCTTCACGCTGGGCAAACAGTGCATCGCCACCGGCGGCCACGAGTTCGACGATGACGACTGGGATGTCTATACCGGACTTGCCTCACCGCTCTGGAACAGCCTGGCCTGCTACCAGTGGGGCGGTACCGTGGCTTATACCACCCCGTCCGAGCTGTCCACCTTCAGCCTCCAGATGACGACCTCGCCGCACGGCGAGCGCCCCTTCGCCAGCGGCATGTGGGCCTGGTCTGCGCAGTGGACCGGCGAGTACGCCTGGTTCGCACCTGCCTGGAGCGTCTCCGCCCTCATGAACGAAGGCAGCGACCCCGGCTCCCCGCGCGGCTGCGACTGGATCGTCGACCTGGGCAACAAGTTCCTGCTGAACCAGTGGTCCATCGAACTGGATTGGACCAACTGCGTCGGCGTCAAGGAAAGCCCCGCCCGGAAGATCAGCGGCAACTCCTTCCACGCAAAAGTGAACTACGCCCCCTCCGAGCGCTGGAATTTCGCCCTCCTGGGCAATTTCAACAAGGACAACGAGCAGTTCTTCGAGGCCAGCCCCTGGTGGAACGCCGGCGCCATCGCCGAGTTCTTCCCGCTGAAGGATTCCGACGCGCTGCGCGTGCACGCTTACGTCGCGTACGACAATCTGGAGAACGCGTTCATGCTTAAAGTGGGCGCCCGCTACAACCTGACCTTCAAGCTCTGGTAGGGGAATGGCCGGCGAAGAGCACATCATCGACCTCAAGCATGTCAGCAAGAGGTTCGGGGACAAGGTGGTCCTCGATGACATCAACTTATACGTCCGCAAGGGCGAGTTCGTGACCCTGCTGGGCCCGTCGGGCTGCGGCAAGACCACGACCCTGCGCCTGATCTCCGGATTCCTGGCCCCGGACGAGGGGGAAATCCTCCTCGACGGCAAGGATATCTCCAGGATTCCGCCCTACAAGCGCCCTTTCAATACGGTCTTCCAGCGTTACGCACTTTTCCCGCACCTGGATGTCTATGAGAACATCGCCTTCGGACTCAAACTCCAGAAGGTCCCTGAAGACGAGATCGAGAAACGCGTGAAGCGTGTCCTCAAGCTCGTGAGCATGTCGGACTATGAGGACCGCGATGTGGAGAGCCTCTCCGGCGGCCAGCAGCAGCGCGTGGCCATCGCGAGGGCCCTCGTCAACCAGCCGAAGATCCTGCTGCTCGACGAGCCGCTGGCGGCACTCGACCTCAAGATGCGCAAGGACATGCAGATCGAACTCAAGGAAATGCACAAGAAGCTGGGTATCACCTTCATCTACGTCACCCATGACCAGGAGGAGGCCCTGACGCTCTCTGACACCATTGTCGTGATGAACGAAGGCAAGATCCAGCAGATCGGCACCCCGACCGACATCTACAACGAGCCGGTCAACTGCTTCGTCGCGGACTTCATCGGCGAGAGCAACATCCTGAAAGGCAGGATGCTGCGCGACCGCCGCGTGGCTTTCATCAAGCACGAGTTCGACTGCGTGGACGAGGGCTTCGGCGAGGACGTTCCCGTCGATGTGGTGGTGCGTCCGGAAGACATCTACTTCACCACGGACCCGGCGAAATGCCAGTTCAAGGCGACCGTCAATTCCTGTACCTTCAAAGGCGTGCACTACGAGATGTGGGTGGACACGGACACCGGATATGAGCTCATGATCCAGGACTATGATCCCTACGAAGTGGGGACCGAGGTCATGCTCTACATCGACCCGGACGACATCCAGGTGATGCGCAAGGAGCGCACCCGCAATGTCTTCGAGGGCAGGATGGTGGACGAGACGCACGTGGAAATGCTCGGCGGCAGCTTTGAATGCCTGCCGCAGGACGGCCTCTCGGCCGGCGATCCTGTCAGCGTGGAAGTCCGCTTCGAGGCCGTGGACCTGCTGGATCACCAGGAGGACGGCGTGATCGCCGGCGAAGTGCACTTCCTGCTCTACAAGGGAGACCACTACCACCTGACCATCTTGACCGATTTCGGCGACCATATCTGGGTCGATACCAACGATATCTGGGACAAGGGCGACCTCGTGGGCATCAACTTCGCCCAGAAGGACCTCAAGATCAGCAAACGAAATGAAGCGTAGCCACTGGAGTATCCCTTACGTGGTCTTCATGGCCATCTTCGTGGTGCTGCCGCTCCTGCTGGTCATGTTGTATGCCTTCCAGGACGAGTCGGGCCGTTTCACGCTCGCCAACATCACCCGCTTCTTCTCCGACTCCGACGCGCTCGGCACGTTCGCCGTCTCGCTCGAGGTCGCCATCGAGAACACGCTGATCTGCATCCTGCTGGGCTACCCGGCCGCCTGGATCCTCGCGAACAAGGAGTTGAACCGCAGCGCCGTGACGATCATCCTGTTCATCATGCCGATGTGGATCAACGCCCTGATGCGTACCCTCGCCACGGCCGAGATCTTCAATATGATCGGGATTCCGCTTGGCAAGGGGACCCTCCTCTTCGGCATGGTCTACGACTACCTGCCGTTCATGATCTATCCGATCTACAATGTGCTTGCCAAGATGGACCGTTCCTATCTGGAAGCCGCCCAGGACTTGGGCGCCACCCCGTGGAAGGTCTTCTGGAAGATTACCGTGCCGCTCTCCATGCCCGGCGTGACCAGCGGCATACTGATGGTCTTCATGCCGACCGTGAGCACCTTCGCCATCTCGGAATTCCTGACCAACAACAAGATCAAGCTCTTCGGTACCATTATCCAGGAGAATATCAACTCCTCGATGTGGAATTACGGAGCCGCTTTGGCATTCATCATGCTCATCATCATCGGCATCACGACGATGTTCTCCGGTGAGCGGAAAGAAGCGGAGGAGGCGCTGATCTAGGGGATATGAAGAAATTCTTCGCTCAAGCCTATATTTGGCTCCTGCTCTTGCTGCTGTACGCGCCGCTGATCCTCATCGCCATTTTCTCCTTCACGGAAAGCCGCGTGCTGGGCAGCTGGACGGGATTTTCCACCCGACTGTATGCCAACCTCTTCTCCGGCCAGATGCAAGAGAGCGGTTCGCTGCTCGCCGCCGTGGAGAACACGCTGCTGATCGCCTTCGTCTCCGCCACCGTGGCGATGGTCCTCGGGACCGTGGCCGCCGTGGGCATCCATAACCTGCAGGGGCGCAAGAAGCAGGCTGTCACCTTCCTGAACAACATTCCGATGATCAATCCGGACGTTATCACGGGTGTATCGCTCTTCCTGTTGTTTGTCTTCCTGCATCTCAGCCAAGGTTACCTGACGGTCATCCTGGCACACATCACCTTCGGCACGCCGTATGTCGTGCTGAGCGTGATACCGAAGCTCCGGCAGATGAATCCGAATGTCTACGAGGCCGCCCTCGACCTCGGCGCCACGCCTGCCCAGGCCCTGCGCAAGGTGCTCGTGCCGCAGTTGCGTCCCGGCATGATATCCGGCTTCATCCTGGCGTTCACGATGTCCCTGGACGACTTCGCGGTGACTTTCTTCACCCGGGGCACCATCGGTCTGGAGACACTCTCCACCTACATTTATGCGGATGCCCGCAAGGGCGGACTGACACCGGAACTGCGTGCGCTGATGACGCTGATCTTCCTGATTATCCTGATCCTGCTGCTGATCATCAATGTCCGGCAGACCAAAATGCAAAAAGTTAATGTGTAATACCATGAGAAGACTCTGCCTCGCGGTTGCCGCCACGCTCCTGCTGTGCGGCTGTGGGACCGACCGCACCCAAATCCTGAAGGTTTACAACTGGTCTGACTATCTCGACCTCGAACTGATCGGCGAGTTCGAACAGTGGTACGAGGAGCAGACGGGGGAGCCCGTAAAGGTCATTTACCAGACTTTCGACGTCAACGAGACCATGCTCTCCAAGATCGAGAAGGGCCACGAGGATTTCGATGTCGTCTGCCCGTCCGACTACATCATCGAACGCATGCTGGCAGAGGACCTGCTGCTCCCAATCGACCGCGACTTCGGGGATACGCCCAATTACATTGACGAAAACCTGGCCCCCTACATCCGCGCCTGCTTCGACAAGATGGCCGGCAGCGGCAAGAATGCCAATGATTACGCCGTGGGCTATATGTGGGGAACGACCGGCATCATGTATAACGCCAAGTACGTCACCGAGGAGGAGGCCTCCAGCTGGGACATTCTCCGCAACCCCAAGTTTGCCGACAAAATCTTCATCAAGGATTCCGCCCGCGATGTCTTCTCGCAGATTATCCTCTTCCTGCACCAGGAAGACATCCGCAGCGGCAAGGTCACGATGGATGAGCTGATGCTCGACTCCTCAGACGAAGCCCTGGCCGAAGTGGAAGCCTTCATGAGCCAGGTAAAGCCCCTTGTAGCGGGCTGGGAGGCCGATTTCGGTAAGGATCAGATGGTGCAGGAGCGTGGCTGGATCAGCCTGAACTGGAGCGGCGACGGCGTCTGGGCCGCCGAAGAGGCCGCCGAAGTGGGGGTGGATCTCCGTTTCTCCCTGCCCAAGGAGGGCTTCACGGTGTGGTTTGACGGCTGGGTGATCCCGAAATACGCCCAAAACCCCCGGGCTGCCAAGTACTGGATCAACTTCATGTCCCGCCCGGACAACGTGATCCGCAATGTCGAGGAAACGGGTTACGTGTCCGCAAGCGGCGCCCAGGAGGTGATGGAGGCCTTTGTCGACGAGACGCTGGATCCCATTGACTTGAGCTACTTCTTCGGCCCGTCGGCAGTTGCCGTGCGTATGGACCCGGTGCTCTATCCGGACCGTGCCGACATCGAACGCAGCACCCAGGAGCACGACTGGGGCGCACGCACACCGCAACTCGTGGAGATGTGGAGCCGCGTGAAAGGGGAGAGCGCCAACGCCATGACCGCCATCGTGATCGGCACGGTGTTCGTGCTCATACTGGTCTACGCCATCTTCCGCCGCATCAACGGCAAGAAGAAAAGAAGAGCCTACAGACGCTAGAGCAGCTTCTCCTGCAGGTGCTTCAGCATGTCCCTGGTCATCGTCTCCAGATTGTAAGACGGTGACCATCCCCATTCTTTGCGGGCGCACACGTCGTCCATCTTGTTGGGCCAGGAATCCGCAATGGCCTGGCGGACAGGATCGACCTCGTAGCGCATCTTGAAATTCGGATAATGCTTGCGGATGGCTTCGTAGACCTCTTCCGGATCGAAGCTCATCGAGGCGATATTGAAGGCATTGCGGTGCACCAGATAGCGCGGGTCCGCCTCCATCAGGTTGACGGCCGCCTTGATGGCATCCGGCATATACATCATGTCCATGTAAGTACCTTGCGCCAGCGGACAGACGAACTCTTCCCCCTTGACCGCCGCATAGTAAATTTCCACGGCGTAATCCGTGGTGCCGCCGCCGGGCAGGGTCTTGTATGAGATCAGCCCCGGGAAACGGACCGAGCGCGTGTCCACGCCGTATTTATGGAAATAATAATCACTCAGCAGTTCGGTCGCCACCTTGGTCACGCCGTACATCGAAGTCGGGCGCTGAATGGTGTCCTGCGGGGTGTTGTCCCGCGGCGTGTCCGGGCCGAAAGATCCGATGGACGAGGGCGTGAACACGGCGCAGTGCTTCTCGCGCGAGACTTCCAGCACGTTGATCAGGCCGTTCATCTGGATGTCCCAGGCTTTGAGCGGCAGGCGTTCGGCGGTGGCGGAGAGCAGTGCGGCCAGGTTGTAGATCGTGTCGATGTCGTATTTGTCCACAATATCGGCGATCTGCCGGGCGTTGCAGACGTTCGCCTGCTCGGCGGGGCCGCTCTCGAGCAGGTCGCCGGTCGGGGCGGAACCGGGGATATATCCGGCCACGATGCGGCCGTGCCGATAGGTCTTGCGGAGTTTCATCGTTAGTTCCGAGCCGATCTGGCCGGTGGAACCGATGACGAGAACATTTTTCATGAGTGATGTGAAGCGTGTTATCAATTATTGTACAAATTTATTAAATTTGTGGGAGAAAACGCTAATAAATCCACATAATTCATGTACGGAAAGTTTCAATCCTATCTTCAGAACGAGTTGAAGGCCATCGACGAAGCCGGCCTTTACAAACGCGAACGGACCATCTGCTCCCCGCAGGGAGCGGAGATCACCCTTTCTGACGGCAGCAAGGCCCTGAATTTCTGTGCCAACAACTATCTCGGACTCTCGGACAACCCGCGCCTGATCGCCGCCGCCAAGAAGGCGATGGACAGCCGCGGCTTCGGCATGTCCTCGGTCCGCTTCATCTGCGGCTGCCAGGACCTGCATCGCGAACTGGAAAAAGCGGTTTCCGCTTATTTCCATACGGACGACACCATCCTTTATGCCGCCTGCTTCGACGCGAACGGCGGCGTGTTCGAACCGCTGCTCACCGCAGAGGACGCCATCATCTCCGACGCGCTGAACCACGCTTCGATCATCGACGGTGTGCGCCTCTGCAAGGCTGTCCGCTATCGCTACGCGAACGCCGACATGGCAGAGCTGGAGAAGTGCCTCCAGGAGGCGCAGGCACAGCGCTTCCGCATCATCGTGACCGACGGTGTCTTCTCGATGGACGGCAACGTGGCCCCGATGGACCGGATCTGCGAGCTGGCCGAGCAATACGACGCCCTGGTGATGGTGGACGAGAGCCACAGCGCCGGCGTCGTGGGCCCGCGCGGCAGGGGAGTCGCCGAACTCTACGACCTGTACGGCCGCATTGACATCCACACCGGCACGCTGGGCAAGAGTTTCGGCGGCGCCGTAGGCGGCTTTACCACCGGCCGGCAGGAGATCATCGACATGCTGCGCCAGCGCAGCCGTCCGTACCTGTTCTCGAACTCGCTGCCGCCGATGATCTGCGCGGCCGGCATCGAGCTCTTCAAGATGCTGGACGAGAGCGACGAACTGCACGACCGCCAGCAGGAGAACGTGGCCTATTTCCGCGAGAAGATGATTGCCGCGGGCTTCGACATCAAGCCCACGCAGAGCGCCATCTGCGCCGTGATGCTCTATGATGCGCCGCTGAGCCAGCGTTTCGCCGCCGAGATGGCCAAAGAAGGCATTTTCGTGACCGGATTCTACTACCCGGTCGTGCCGAAAGGCCAGGCGCGCATCCGCGTGCAGCTCTCCGCCGCCCACACCCGCGAGCAGCTGGATAAAGCCATCGCCGCCTTCATCAAGGTGGGCAAAGGGCTCGGGGTAATTAAATAGATTCTTCGCTGTCGCTCAGGATGACACCTACGGTCGAATACCTGGAGGAGCGCTTCGACACCTTCAACCGGATGTGTTTCGACGGCGCTCTTCCGCGTGTTCCGATCAAGCTCAGCAGCGCCCGAAGTTTCGTCGGCCGGCTGCAGTACCGGCCCGTGCGCGACTGGCGGGGTCGGGTCGTGCGCAAGGAAGATTTCGTCCTGCGCATCAGCACCCGTTTCGACCTGCATGAGGCTGAGATCGAGGATACGCTCATCCACGAGATGATCCATCTCTGGATTGCCGTCAGCGGCATTCAGGACAACTCCACGCACGGCCGCGAATTCCGATCCAAGATGAAGGAAATCAATACCTTATACAATCGGCATCTGACCATCTCGCACAAATCCACGCCGGAAGAACAGGACCGGGACACCCGCATCCGGGATCACTGGTTCTGCGTCAGCCAGCTCGCCGACGGACGCACTGCCATCACCCTGGCCGCGAGCACCTGCATTCCCAGAATCCGCCGCATCTTCCGCTTGTCCCCGACCGTCCGAAGCCAGGTCTGGTACCATAGCACCGACCCCTGGTTCAACCGCTTTCCGCGCTGCCGCAGTCCGAAACTCTTCCCGGTCGATCCGGACGCGCTCCGGCCGCATCTTGACGGCGCAAAAACCCTCTGACAAAAAAGATCAGGCCCTGCCTTCTCTGTCAGAAGCATCGGACAGGAAAAGGCCGGTTTTTCGGGACAGCCCCCCATAATTCGAGGGGGCTGTCCAGGTTCTGCCGGGAAATCCTGTCCGGAAACGGAAATCTACCACCTGTCGTAGTGGATGTTCTCCGGCTTCCATTTGTCCTTGGGCTGGTCGTCGCCGGCGGGATAGCCCACGGGCACGACACAGTAGGGGGCGACGCCTTCCGGGAGCCCCAGGGCTTCCCGAACAGTCGCCATCCGATCCTCATACGGATAGCAGGCGGTCCAGACGGCGCCCAGGCCGAGGGCCTCGGCAGCCAGCAGGAGATTCTCCGTGGCGGCGGCGCAGTCCGCATTCCAGTTGCCGTTCGGAATCTGCGGGGCTTCCGAGCCATCCTGGGCGGGACGGCCCTTCATCATCGTCTCCCCGCAAACGACAAACACGGCGGGCGCCTGGGCGGAAAGACCGCCCAGCGCATTCCGGATTTCGGGATCCGTCACGACGACGAAACGCCAGGGCTGAAGGTTCATTCCGGAAGGCGCGGACATCGCGGCCCGGAGCAGGGTTTCGATCTGCGTAGGGGAGAGGGCCTGCTCCGTGTAGGAACGGACACTCTTTCGGTTGAAAATGTTGTCCAGCACCGCCTGGGAGGCATCGTCCCGGGCGGCGGGGGCGCAGGCGACGACGGCAAAGGCCAGCGCAAGTAAAATAAATCTGATCTTTTTCATAGATGCGGACAATGGGTTTTATGCTTTCTGCGGATCTTTGAAGAAAATGGCGAAAAGGACGCTTACTACGAAGGCGTAGGCGGCAAAGATGTACCAGGCCGTGCTCCAGGACGGTTCGGCCGCCTCATAGACAAAGTGATTCACCACGCGGCCGGCGGCCCAGGTGCCGATCGAGGCGCCCAGACCATTGGTCATCAGCATGAAAAGGCCCTGGGCCGAAGAACGGATGCCCTTGTCGGTATTCTCGTTGACGAAGAGCGAGCCGGAGATGTTGAAGAAGTCGAACGCCACGCCGTAGACGATGCAGCTGAGGATGAACATCCACACGCCACCGCCCGGATTGCCGGCCCCGAAGAAGCCAAAGCGGAACACCCATGCAAACATGGCAATCAGCATCACTTTCTTGATGCCGAACTTCTTCATGGCAAAGGGAATCAGCAGGATGCAGAGCGTCTCGGAAATCTGGCTGATGGATATCAGCGCGTTGGCATTGTTGGCACCCCAGGAATTCGCGAAAAGCGGATTATCCTGGAAGGAAGTGATGAAAGTATTGGCATAGCCGTTGGTGATCTGCAGGGAGGCGCCGAGCAACATCGAAAAGATGAAGAAAACGGCGAACTGACGGTCCTTGAAGAGGCGGAATGCGCTCAGGCCCGTAGCTTCAGCGAAGGTCTGGGATCCCTCGGACCTGGGCTTGCACGGGCAGTCCGGCAGGGTCAGGGCATAGCCGCAAAGCACGAGGCTCAGGATACCGGACACGAAGAACTGGTTGTAGGTGTGCTGAAACTGGATTCCGTCAGCGCCCTTGACGAAATTGACGAAAAGCATCGTCAGGATGAAACCGACGGTGCCGAACACGCGGATGGGCGGAAAATCCTTGACCGGATCCTTGCCGGCTTTCTCCAAGGCGTTGTAGGCAACCGAATTGGAGATGGCGATCGTCGGCATGAAGAAGGCGATGCTCAGGGCGTACAAGATGTAGAACGGACCGAACTGGATGGCGGCGCCGGCTTGCATGGCGTAGAAGCCGGCGCCCAGCATCGCCAGGCCGGCGACGCCCTGGCAGAGGGAGAGCACCTTCTGGGCCGGAATCCACTTGTCGGCGATGATACCCATCAGGGCCGGCATGAAAATCGAAACGAAACCCTGCGTGGCGAAGAAAAGCCAGATCTGGGGGCCGAAGCCGCTGCGGGCAAGGAAACTGCCCATGGAAGTGAGATAGGCACCCCAGGCCGCGAACTCCAGGAAGTTCATCACGATGAGCTTGAGGGTGACATTGGATTTGTTCATAATAATACGCGTCTTATTTGTATCTGCAAAAGTAAAGGTTTTTCGTCGGATTTCACTATCTTTGAAAGATGAAATATACGAAGACAGCAGCCGATCCGCATTCCGGCGCCCGGGCGGGCGTGCTCGAGACGGACCACGGCCGTATCCATACCCCCATCTTCATGCCCGTCGGGACCGTCGGTTCCGTCAAGGGTGTATATCACCGCGACCTGAAGGAAGACATCGGCGCCGAGATCATCCTGGGCAACACGTATCACCTCTACCTGCGTCCCGGCCTGGATACGCTGCGCGCTGCGGGCGGTCTGCACGCTTTCGAAGCCTGGGACCGGCCCATCCTCACGGACAGCGGAGGATTTCAAGTATTTTCGCTGAGCCCGATCCGCAAGCTGACCCCTGAGGGCTGCACCTTCCGGAGCCACATCGACGGCTCCCGCCACTGCTTCACCCCGGAGAACAATGTGGACACACAGCGCATCATCGGCGCCGACATCTGCATGGCGCTGGACGAGTGCTGCCCGGGCGACGCCGACCACGCCTACGCCCGCAAGAGCCTGGACTTGACGAAAGGCTGGCTGGACCGCTTCGCCAGGCGCTTCCGTGAGACGGAGCCGCTGTACGGCTATTCGCAGACCTTTTTCCCGATCCTGCAGGGTTGCGTGTATCCGGACCTGCGCCGGGAGGCCGTGGACCATGCCATGCAGCTGGAGGCCGAAGGCTACGCCATCGGCGGCCTGGCGGTGGGGGAGCCCACGGAGAAGATGTATGAGATGCTGGAGCTCGTGTGCCCGCTGCTGCCGGACGACCGGCCGCGCTACCTGATGGGCGTCGGCACGCCGGCCAACATCCTGGAAGCCATTGCACGCGGTGTGGACATGTTCGACTGCGTCATGCCCACGCGCAACGGCCGCAACGGGATGCTCTTCACCTGGGACGGCATCATCAACATGCGCAACGCCAAGTGGGCGGAAGACTTTTCCGAACTCGACCCGGCGGGGACTTCGTTCGTGGATCACACGTACACGAAGGCCTACCTGCACCACCTCTTCACGGCCGGGGAGATGTTCGCGGCGATGCTCGCCAGCGAGCACAACCTGGCCTTCTACCTGGAACTCGTCCGCACGGCGCGCGCCCATATCGAAGCCGGCGACTTCGCCGCATGGAAAGACGGTGCAATCGAGCGGACCACCCGCAGAATATAGTTTCGGACATGCTGGGAATCAACAAGATAGACTGGTACATCGCGAAGAAGTTCATCCTGACCTTCTTCCTGTCCATGCTGCTCATCATCGTAATCATCATCATCTTCGACCTTTCGGAGAAGATCGACTATTTCGTCAAGAACGAGGCGCCGCTGAAAGCCATCATCTTCGATTATTATTTCAATTACATTCCCTACCTGGTGAACATGTTCGCCTCGCTGTTCGTCTTCATCACGGTAATCTTCTTCACCTCGCGCATGGCGGCGAACTCCGAGATCATCGCGATCCTGTCATGCGGGGTCAGTTTCCACCGGATGCTCGTGCCCTACATCGCTTCCGCCACGCTGGTCGCGCTGCTCTCGCTGGGGCTCAACCTCTACGTCATTCCGCACTCGAACGCCACCCGCGTGGAATTCGAGGCGACCTATATCAAGCGGCACAACACCTACAACCTGCGTGACATCCATTACCAGATCGCACCGGGACAGTTCGTGTACATCGAGTCCTTCAGCCGCTGGAACAACACCGCCTACAAGTTCACCATCGAGGACATGGAGGGGCACCGGCTGACCCGCAAGGTCAGCGCCGAGTCGGCTGTCTGGGACAGCACGACCGACGGGTGGCATCTGCGCCAGGTCTTCATCCGCGACTACAGCGCCGGCCTGTCGGACAAAGTCTCGTTCAAGGAGCAGCAGGACACCGTGATTGCATTGAAACTCAAAGATTTGTTCAATAATGAAAAAACGGTGGAGACCCTGGACATCCGGGCGCTGAACGAGCTGATTGCCACGCAGAAGATGCGGGGTGACGCCAATATCATATACGCCAGCATCGAGCGGGAGCGGCGCCTGACGATGCCGTTCTCCGTGATCATCCTGACCATCATCGGCGTATCGCTGTCGGCGCGCAAGCGACGCGGCGGCATCGGCTGGAACATCGGTATCGGCATCGCCCTGGCCTTCTCGTACATTTTCTTCCTGCGCATCAGCGAAATGTTCGTCTACACGGACACGCTTCCGCCAGGAATTGCCCTGTGGCTGCCGAACTTCCTGTTCGGGGCAGTCGCTTATTTCCTGTATAAACGCGCTTGCAAATAATATTTTTCCCGATCCGGTCGGGAATGACGGAATATGAAAGTCAAAGTGATCAACAAGAGCGGGAACGCGCTTCCCGCGTATGCGACGGAATTTGCCGCCGGACTGGATGTCCGGGCGGACAACGCCGAGCCCATCGAGCTGAAACCCCTCGGACGCGCCATCGTCCCTACGGGGCTGTACCTGGAGATTCCTGCCGGCTATGAGGTGCAGGTGCGCCCGCGCAGCGGCCTGGCCGCCAAACGGGGCGTCACGGTGCTGAACGCCCCCGGCACGATCGATGCCGACTACCGCGGGGAAGTCTGCGTGATCCTGATCAACCTCGGGACGGAACCGTTCGTGATCGGGCGCGGCGAACGCATCGCCCAGCTGGTGCTCTCGCGGCACGAGGTCATCGAATGGGAAGAGGCCGAAGAGCTGGCGGATTCCGGCCGCGGAGCGGGCGGTTTCGGCAGCACGGGTGTCAAATAGAAACAGTCCATGGAAGAGTTGTATGCCAAATACTGCGCCTGCGGCGGCCGCGTGACGACCGACAGCCGGGCGATCCGGGGCGGAGAGATATTCTTCGCCTTGCGGGGAGAGAATTTCGACGGGAATGACTATGCGCTGAAGGCGTTGCAAGAGGGAGCCGCCTGGGCTGTCGTCAACGAGGACGCGGAGATCCTCCGGCAGGCTCAGGATGACAAGCGGCTGATCCGCGTGGCAGATCCGTTCGCGACGCTGCGCGACCTGGCCGTCTGGCACCGGACGCACGTGCACGGCGGGAAACTGCCGGTACTCGGCCTGACCGGCACCAACGGCAAGACCACCACCAAGAACCTGATTGCGGCCGTTCTGGCGCGGAAATTCCGCGTCACCGCCACCCAGGGCAATCTGAACAACGATATCGGCGTGCCCCTCTCGCTGCTGTCCATCACCCCCGACACGGAGATTGCCGTGATCGAAATGGGAGCCAGCCACCCCGACGACATCGCCAAGCTGGTGCAGGTCAGCCGGCCGGACTACGGTCTCATCACCAACGTCGGCCGCGCCCACCTGCTGGGCTTCGGCTCCTTCGAGGGGGTCAAGGCCGCCAAGGGCGAGCTCTACAAGTGGCTCGGGAGCCATCGCGGCTCGCTCATCTTCCTGAACGAGGACGACGCCGACCTGCGGGAAATGGCGTCCCTGCAGCCCTGTCACGTCTTCGGCTACGGCATCGCCTGCCAGGGCGCCGAGATCCTCCCTTCGTCGCCGGATGTGCCGTTCCTGCGGCTTCGCGTAGGCGGCAATCTGGTCCGCACGCAGCTCGTTGGCGCCTACAACGCCACGAACGTCCTCGCCGCCCTGGCGGTGGGCGAGTACTTCGGCGTGGACCGGCGCGATGCCATCGATGCCATCGCGGAGTTCGTGCCGACCAACAACCGTTCCCAGATGGTCCGTACGGAGGCCAATACACTCATCGTGGACGCCTACAACGCCAACCCTTCGTCCATGCGCGCCGCGCTGGACAATTTCCGCCACGTCGAGGCGGCGCACAAGCTTGCCCTGCTCGGCGACATGCGCGAACTGGGGGAGGAATCCGTCGCGGAGCACGAGAAAGTGGTCCGGCAGCTTCGCGCAGACGGCATCCCGGCCTGCCTCGTCGGCGAAGAGTTCCGGAAGGCGCTCTCGCAGCTGCCAGCCGGCGATGAGCAGTGGTTCCCGAGCGCCCAGGCGCTGAAAGAGCATCTTGCGGCGCACCCCGTCCGGGACAATGTGGTCCTCATCAAGGGTTCCCACAGCATTTCCATGGAAACGGTTCTTCCTGCCCTGTAGCTTTCGGCCTGCCTTTCCCACGCGGCGTCTGCAGGCTACATCCGGAACCGGTATTGCAGGCGGAGCTCGGTCCGGCCGGGCTTTTTCGTCGGATTCCAAGGATACTGAACCGTCTCCAGGCGGAGCCAGAGACTGTGGAGCCGGGACAGATGCCAGGCGCCATAGATCGATGCATTCCAGCCGCGCCCGTAACGCGCCGGCACGGTGAAAGTCCCGGGCGCGTCACGCTCATAGACATAGATCCGGTCATCCCAGGCGTCCACCCGGAAGAGGCCTCCCCGCAGGTACAACGCAGCCCGTTCGGACTTCCAGCCGCCCTCGGCATACCCGTTCCAGGCGAATCCGCTGCAGTGGACGGCATCGAAACGGCACGCGAGCAGCCAGGGGCCTCGGCCGGTCGTCAGCATGGCCCGTCCCTCCAGGCGCAGCGGAGCTCTGTCAGCCGGACGCAGGCAGGCCTGCAGGCGCAGTTCCGGCTGGAACAGCCAGCTCCGCCAGGCAGATTCCGGATGATAGCGCAGCAGCGCCTTGTACTGTGCGGCACCCGTGTCCGTCCGCCAGCCGGCATCCGCCGTCACGGCGAAAGCAGGGCCCTCATATCCGGCCGCCAGGCCGCTGTAGCGCTTGTCTGAGACCCCGTACCAACGTACGATCAAACCGAGTCGACGGCCGTATTCCGGAACATAATACGCCCCGGCAAGGGCAGAGGCATGGCCGTCGTACCGCACCGCTGCTTCAGCCCACAGGCTCCAGTCCGGCCGCGCCAGGCGCGCCTCCAGCGAGGCTCCTTCAAGCGTGGCCGTGAGGCCGGCCGTTGCAGACGGCCAGCTGCGCGTCAGGTTCAGGATGGCCTGCCGTCCCATCCAGGAATAGCCGGCCGAGAGCGACCAGGAGCCAAAATGCCAGTCCGTCGCCACACCCATCAGCGATGCGCCGTGGGCCCCGGTGGGGGAAAAGCCGGTGCCGTTCTTGCGAAAGGCGCCGAGCGTGCCGAAACCGTTCAGCTGGAAGCCGCTCCACTGCAGGAGCCCCTGCCCGAAACGGGCGTTGAAGTGGCCGACAACCAACTGGCCCAGCGCCTTGCGGCCATAGTACGCCGCGCTGAGGGTCGGCAGAGCGAATGCCGGCTCCGAAAACGTGTTGCGCCCGGACAGGAAAAAAGCCGCCCGCTCGCCCAGCTGTGCCTCATATTTGCCGCCGCCCGCGGCGGTACCCTCCGTCCGCATGGCACCCCGGAGGGAGAGTGTCTGGGAAAAACGGCGGTCCTCCCGCTGTCCAGGCGGGGCGTCCCGTACGCCCAGGACCGCAAATTCCCGCAGCGCTTCCACCAGCGACGAGGAGAAACCGTCCACGAGCGCCAGCTCGCTCCAGGACAGGACATCGCCCGTCCGGGAGCGGTAGTCCAGCAGGGAAGCGACCTGGTAGGGAGTCAGCAGCCCCGTGGCCAGGAGCCGGCTGCGCCCGGCCAGGTTCAGGTCGACGGGATGCGCCGCCAGGGACTGGTAGCGCTGGATTTCGTCTTCGGAGAGTTCTTCGACGCAGGAAGCGCCGGACAGGGTCAGCAGGGCCTGCTGGAAACCCCCGGGCCCGGAAAAGGCCAGCAAAAGCAGAAGCGTTTTCATAGTAAATCAAAGTTTCTTCCCAAAATTAGAAATAAAATTCGTAAATTCGGGCAATCAAATAACGTATTCCCTTTATGAAGGACGAAATCATTCAGATTCACGACAAACAATTCAAGCCCTATATCCGCCATGACCGCATCATGGATGCCATCGACTCCGTGGCCCGGGAGGTCAACCACGACTTCCATGGCTGCACGGACGTTCCGGTGCTCCTTTGCGTTTTGAACGGTTCCATCCCGTTCACGGGCGAGCTCTTGCAGCGTCTTGATTTCCCTTGCCAGCTCATCTCCATCAAGCTGTCTTCCTACCAGGGCACGCAATCCACCGGCACCGTCCTGAACGTGATGGGACTGACGTCCAGTGTCCGCGGCAGGCGTGTGATTATCTGCGAAGACATCGTGGACACCGGCAACACGATCGTCGCCCTCAAGGAGATGCTTCTCGACAAGGAAGGCGCCGCCGAGGTTCGCATCGCCACGATGCTCCTCAAGCCCGAGGCGTATGACAAGCCGGTCAAGCTGGATTACGTGGGCATGGAGATTCCCAATGCCTTCATCGTCGGCTTCGGACTCGACTACAACGAGCTGGGCCGCAACCTCAGAGATATTTACGTAATAGACGACCAACCCATGAAGTACTACATCCTTTTCGGCCCTCCGGGTGCCGGCAAAGGCACCCACGCCGGTGCCATCGCCCAGAAGTATAACCTCAAGCACATCTCCACCGGAGAACTGCTCCGCGCGGAGATCGCGGCCGGCACCGAGCTCGGCAAGCAGGCCAAGACCCTGATCGACGCCGGGGCCCTCGTGCCCGACTCCGTGGTGGAAGGGATGATCGAATCGGCCTTCGACACCATCAAGGGCGTGGACGGCTTCCTGCTGGACGGTTTCCCGCGCAATCTCTCGCAGGCCGCAGACCTGGACAAGATCCTCGGGAAGCGCGGTGAAGAGGTGACCGCCGTGGTCGGCCTGATGATCGATGACGAGATGATCTTCCAGCGCATCCGCGGCCGCGCCATCATCGAGGGCCGTGCCGACGACGCTTCCGACGAGACCATCGCCAACCGCATCAAGACCTACCACGGGCAGACCGAACCGCTCATCGACTACTACAAGAAAGCGGACAAATACTGGGAAGTGGTCGTGAACGGCGGCACCATCGAGGAGAACCGCGCCCGCGTGCTCGCCAAGATGGAAGAAATCGCCTGAGCCCATGGCTGACAACTATCTGGAGAAGCGATATGAGGAGGTGTTCGGCCAGGACGCCGGGCACCGGCGCACTCCGCAGCGTCCCGCGCTGGACACCCTGTTGCTGCACAACCGCAGCTACCGCGGCTTCGACCGCGAGTACGTCGTGCACCGGCGCCAGCTGGACGCGATGATCGCCGTCAACACCCGGGTCGCCTCCAGCGTCAACATGCAGCGGCTTCGCTTCCGGCCTGTCGTCCGGGGTCCGGAGGCGGACGCGGTCAACCGGTACATCCGGATGGGCAGGGGACTGCCCCACCTGCAGCTGCCCTTCCCGGGCCGGGAGCCGGAGGCGTTCATCGTGGTCTGCTCCACCGTCGCTGAGAATCCCGGCATCGACATCGACCTGGGCATCTCCGTGCAGAGCATGCTCCTGAAGGCCGTGGAGATGGGCCTGGGCGGCTTGATTATCCGCAATTTCGACCGGGAGCCCATCCGCGAGGCACTGGGCCTGCCGTACGAACCCATCTGCGTGGTCGCCGTCGGCAAGCCGGCCGAGCAGATCGAACTGGTCCCGGTCCACGAAGGCGAAGCGCTCAAATATTACCGCCGCGACGGCGTCCACTATGTCCCGAAGCTCACGGCGGAGGACCTTACCCTGTAAATCATGCGGATGCGGTACATACTTCTGCTCGCCGTCTGCCTGCTGGCAGGAGGCGGCGCTGTTTCTGCGCAGACTGCGACCCGGGAGCACCTGAGCGTCTCGGCCGGCGGTCGTTTCAGCCATATCCTGGACGGGCACGATATCTACAAGAACCTGCTCGGCACGTACAACTACGGCAGCGCCAACGTCTCGCTCAGCTTCTACACCCGTCCCGAAGACGGCGGCTGGTACGAGTGGGCGTACAATTATCCCGACTGCGGAATCAGCCTTTCCTATGCCCGGACCGGGGCGATGCAGTTCAAGAATGCATCCCGGTTCGGCGACATCGTCAACCTCTACGGCTGGGTGGAAATCCCGCTGGTCCGCACTCCGCATTTCCGGCTCGGTCCGCTTCTGGAAGTGGGCGTGGCGTTCACCGGACACCCGTATGACTACAACCGCAACCCCTATAACCTGTACATCGGATCAAAGGTCTTCACCCTCGTCGGCACGGGCCTGCAGGCAGAGTGGCTCTTTGCGCCGCGGTGGGCGTTGCAGGCGGGGGTCTATGCCACCCATCACTCCAACGGGATGCTCCGTTCCCCGAACCTTGGATACAACGAGCTGGCCGTCGGGGTGGGGGTGCGCCACTACCTGGCGCCGAAATCTGTCACCCCGAAGCCGGCAAGCGCCCCGGAGCGGCCGGAATTTGGCAAGGGGCTGCACTGGAGCGTATTTGCCGCCGCCGGCGTGCACAGCTGTCCGGTCGAACTGGATGCCATCCACGCCTCGAGCGATCCGGACCGGCTGGCGCCCGCGCGCTTCCGGGGGGTCGTCGGAGCCGAACTGGTCTGGCGTTATTCGCCGGTGTTCGCCACCGGAATCGGCCTGGAGGCGAACTACGCCGTCAACGATTACCGGGGCGCGGACATTCTGCTCACCGGCAAAGAGGACCCGAAGGGCTATTCCCCCCTGCGCGCGGGAATATACCTGACGCAGGAGTTCCACTACCGGCAGTTCTCCGCCCACCTCGTCGCCGGCATCTACCTGTTCAAGCGAAGCGGCCTGACGGAGGATGTCGGCAGGGCCTTCGAGAAGGTGGGGGCGCGCTATCAATTCCGCCGCGCGGGCGGCCTGTTTGCCGGCCTGGACCTGCGCGCGCACCAGTTCGACCGTTCCTATTCGCTGGAATGGTCGCTCGGATACCGTTTTTAGAATCAACCCATAACCGTCAGTATAATGCATATCCGCTCCTATTTTAACGCTGCGCTGCTGGGATTTTTCCTGGCCGCCTGCCCCCACGCAGCCGGATGTCTCGCAGCTGACCGTCATCGGCGAGGCCTGCAAGGCCGTTTTCGACTGGGCGGGCTACGACACGCTGGAGAAGATGCGTGCCGCTTCCACGGAGGCCGACTGGGACCTCGCGGAGCACGTCACGGGCTGCTGGACCAACTTCGCCAAGACGGGGGACCCGGGCCTGGGCTGGAAGGCTTACACGCCGGATGCGCCGGACTTCATGGTCTTCGACCTGAGCGCCGACGGCTCCCGGGACGCCTCCGCGATGGGGGAGCCGCTCGCCCGCACCCGGTAAGCGATGTCGAAGCAGACTCCTTATGATCCAATGATAAAAATGCGTATATTTGCAACGTTGAGTCAGACTTTTTTTTATTAACACTTAATATCCAATTGCTATGCAGTATTATGTAGTTACCTTCACCCATACCAAGATTTTTGGTTGGGCTGTCTATCTTCATGCCCATGTCAAGTACCTTAAGAAGCTTCTGAAGGAAGACAAACTCCAGATTTCCGGTCCCGGCGTCGGCACGCCCGTACGCAGCGCCCAGCTTGTCTTCAAGGTGACGGACAAGGACGAACTGGACAAACTCGTCGCCGGTGATCCCTATTCCATCCACGGTCTTGTCGCTTCCTCCACGAAAAATCTGTGGGACGTCAAGGTGGGCAGCATGCTAAAACCCGATGTTCCGGACGCGGACGGCACCCAGTATTTCAGGGCGACCTATGAACTCAAGGAAGGCACGGACACCACTGCCGTGGAAGCCGGGCATGCAGCCTATGTGGAAAAACTGCTGAAAGAAAAGAAACTCCGTGCTTCCGGCCCCTATGTGAACAATCCGCTTGCAGGCCTGTCCATCTTATCCGTAGCCGACGCAGCCGAAGCCGAAGCCCTTGTGAAAGCCGACCCTTATGTGGAGAAACTCGCCGCTTCCTGGCAAGTCATCCAGTGGGATCCCAAATTCGGCGATTTCAAATAGGACAAGGAGCTTGATCTTAATTGGGTCAGGCTCCTTTTCAGTTTGAGAAAGAAGCCATTATGGCCGAATCGAACTTCATCGACTATCTGACAACGCTATCGCCTGGCTTCCCGAGAGAGGCGATGCCACGGACAACGCCCGTATCTTTTACAAACTTCCCGACCAGGTAGGCAATGCAGACGCCCGCCTTCACACCCTCACGAAGAAGGCCGGGATTACCAAG
>CAJOMY010000003.1 GCA_905235775.1 uncultured Bacteroidales bacterium
GGACAACGGAAGAAGTGATTTGCTCTATCTCGTGGCCACTCTCGGCTATGACGAAGAGACTGGCAAGTGGAACGACTGCGGATATGACTGGGGGCGTAGTGTCAACTTCAGCGTTGAAGCCGGAGAGACGTATTATGTTTCGCTTTGCACGTGGAATTATGTCGTAAACGGGTTCGCCCTGTCTTGGCAGCGTCTGCTGCCGCCCGCCAACGACGACTTCGCCGACGCCGCGGCGCTGGCAGGCATGTCCGGCGAAGCGACGGGCACCAACGTCGGGGCGACGACGGACGACGGCGAATGTTCATACGCCCGCGGCAGCGCCTCCTGGGACGATTGGCGGAATGTCGGCGAGGTGTGGTGGAAGTGGACGGCGCCGCAGAGCGGAACCGTTGCTTTCGACACGCACGGCTCCGACTACGACACCACTGTCGCCGTCTATACGGGTACGGCGCTCGAAAATCTCGAACTGGTTGCAGATGACGACGACTACTACGACGACTACACGAGCCGCGTCGAGTTCGGGGCCGTGTCCGGAACGACCTACTACATCGCCGTAGGCGGATATGAAATCGGCAACATACGGCTGAGCTGGAGCATGGAAGGCGACGAGGGGGTCGGCGTGACGGTCGTCGTCGACGAGTGCAAGGCGATTGTTGAGCGGCAGGGCAACGCCTACCTCGTTTCGGCGGTGACCGCGACGGATCCGCTGCTGGCGGGCGACATCTCCGTCACGGCCAGTGTGGACGGCGAAACGGTCGACGTCACGGACGGGTTCGAGATCGTCATCGCGCCGAAAGGCCTGACGGCGACCGTCAGCCTCAGGAAGCCGGAAATCCTCGCCGCCGCGTCCGGTGAAAAGGTCGAGGACGATCCGACCGGCCTTCTGGTGTATGTCCAGGAAGGCGGCGAGAGACATCCCGCTCTGCCGGTCAAAACCGTCCGCGGACTCTACTACCAGGCGAGCTGGGGCGACGACCTCGAGCACATGACGCCCGGCGAAAAGGTGCGGGCGACGGGCGGCACGCTCTGCCTCGGCGTCATCAGGCAGACGGGCGGAAGAGGCTTCTACAAGGTTTCCGTCAGCGAGAGATAGTCGCCGAAACTTCCGCCGCCGCCTTGACTTTTCAGGGCCAAAAACGATATAATTACCATATTATATCGTGGAGGAAAGACATGGCTGAAGATTTGCAGAGTCTCTTGGAGAAGATCAACCGCGAGGGGGTCGAAAAGGCCCGCGCCGCAGCAGACGAAATCGTCGCCGCCGCCAAGGCCGAGTTCACCCTGAAGTTCGGCCACGCCCCGAAGATCTACGACGTCGTCATCTCCGACGGCGCACGAAAGCTGTAGGGAATTTATTATCTTTGCATCCCCAAACAAAGATGCTCTATGTCCCTTAAGTGCGGTATCGTCGGCCTGCCGAACGTCGGCAAATCCACCCTCTTCAACTGCGTCAGCTCCGGGAAGGCCCAGAGCGCCAATTTCCCGTTCTGTACGATCGAGCCGAACCTCGGCTCCACCAACGTCCCAGACAAGCGTCTGGAGGTGCTCTCTGACATCTGCAAGCCCCAGCGCACGATTCCCGCGACGGTGGACATCGTGGACATCGCCGGCCTGGTGCGGGGCGCAAGCCGCGGAGAGGGCCTCGGCAACCAGTTCCTCGCCAACATACGCGAATGCGACGCCATCTTGCATGTGCTGCGCTGCTTCGACGACGGCAACGTCGTCCACGTGGACGGCTCCGTGGACCCGGTCCGGGACAAGGAGGTCGTGGACCTGGAGCTCCAGATCAAGGACCTGGAGACGGTGGACGCCCGCATCGCCAAGGTTCAGAAGCAGGCCACGACGGGCGGCGACAAGGAAGCAAAAAAGCTCCTGGCGCTGCTGCTGCGCTACAAAGAGGCCCTCGAGCAGGGCAGGTCCTGCCGCAGCGTCGTGCCGCAGAACGAAGAGGAAGCCGCCCTGGCGCGCGACCTCTTCCTGCTCACCAACAAGCCCGTGATGTATGTCTGCAACGTCGATGACGCCTCGGCCGTGGACGGAAACAAATATGTGGACGCGGTCCGCGGGGCCGTCCGGGACGAGCAGGCCGAGATCCTCGTGATCTCCGCCCGCACGGAGTCCGAAATCGCCGAGATGGAGGACTACGACGACCGGCAGATGTTCCTCGAGGAGATGGGCCTGCACGAGTCCGGCGTGGTGCGCCTCATCCAGGGAGCCTACCACCTGCTGGGCCTGCAGACCTTCTTCACCGCCGGCGCCGACGAGTGCCGCGCCTGGACGATCCACGTGGGCGACAAGGCGCCCAGGGCCGCCGGCGTCATCCATTCCGACTTCGAGAAGGGCTTTATCCGCGCCGAGGTGATCAAGTACGACGACTTCGTCCGCTACAAGACCGAAGCGGCCGTCCGCGCCGCCGGCAAAATGGGGATCGAGGGCAAGGACTACGTCGTGCAGGACGGCGACATCATGCATTTTCTTTTCAATGTCTGACGTCATTGAAAAGAAAATGCAACGTTCATTGAGGGGCGAACCCCTCAAACTCCCCCGGTCGGCGAGGCCTTCGAAACCAACAACCAGCAGCCATGATTCAAACCCAGTGCACCCGGTGCGGTGCGGCCTTTGAGGCGGACGTGCCGCAGAGCGTGAACGTCGCCAAGGATCCGGACTTGAAAGAAAAGGTCCGGAGCGGGGCGTTGTTCACTTGGACCTGCCCCCGTTGCGGGGCGCCCAACCTCCTGTCCGTTCCGTTCTTGTATCACGATCCGGACGCGCATCTGATGTTGGTGCTGAGTACGGCTCCGCTGGCCGCCGAAGGCCTGCCGGAGGGCTATACGGGCCGGCAGGTGCGCAGCGTGGGCGACCTGGTCGAGAAGATCAAGATCTTCGACGCCGGGCTGGATGACCTCACCGCCGAGCTGTGCAAGTTCGTGACCTGCCAGGAGCTGAAGAAGGACGTGGCGCTGCGTTTCGCCGGCCTGGACGGCGCCGACGGCGAGATGACCTTCACCTATCCGGAGAACGGTGAAATGGAGCTCGTGGCGGTCGGATTCAACGTTTACGAAGATTGCGCCGGCATCCTGCGGCGCAATCCCCAGATCCGGGACTCCGTCCAGGGTCTCGCCTGCATCGACCAGGCCTGGCTCGCCCGGTTCTTCCGGTAGGCCATTGTCGTCATTCCGGGCTCGACCCGGAACCCCGATCCTTCCGGTCGATCCGCTTCCAGATCCAGTACATCAGCGCCCCCCAGGCGAGAAAGAGCAGCCCATACACCCAGAAAGGCAGCTGCGCCTGATAGACATCCCAGTCAAGCGCCTTCTCGTACTCCGGGATGTCGGCATAATAATAGGCCCCGGCACCGAAATCCAGCTCGGGATTGAGGCCGATGCGGCGGACCATGATATAGACGGCAGCCGCCAGAATGGCTCCCCCCACGACGAGGAGGGCCACCCTGGCGGCTGTCTTCTTTCCGGCCATCGCCCTTAGGAGAGGTGCGGGACCGGGAAGAGCACGCCGCTGAGCAGCAGCCACACCGCGAAGAAGGTCAGCGCGATATTGAAGGTCTGCCCCACCAGATAGAGCCAGAGCGGCTTGCCGCCCTGCATCTGCTTCACCAGGTCCTTGAAGTTGGTGTCCAGGCCGATGCTGACGAAGGCCAGCACGAAGGCCCAGTTCTTATACTGGTCGAGCACGCCGTTGATGGCCTTGACCTGGTCGGCGCCGGCGAGCGGCTGCACGAGGAAGGAGGCCACGAGCGACGCGACGAAAAAGCCGATGATGAACTTCGGGAAGCGGGTCCAGATCTCGCCGGCGCCCACCTTCTGCCCGTCCTTCCGGCCCACGCTGGTCGCGAAGAAGAGGGCCACGAAGAAGGCAATGAAGCCGATAAGGATGTTCTGGATCATCTTGACCAGCACGGCGGCCTGCTCCGCCTCGCCGCCCAGCACGGATCCGGCCACGGCCACGGCGCCGGTGCTGTCCACCGTGCCGCCGATGAGCGCGCCGCCCATGATGGCGGACATCCCCGTCACACGGATGAGAACGGGCTCCAGGGCCATCATTAGGACCGTGAAGATGATCGAGATGGAGATCGTCATCGTCAGGTCGTCCTTCTTGCAGTTCGAGGCCGCGCCCGTGGCGATGGCGGCGGAGGTGCCGCAGACGCTCGTCGCGGAGGCCATCGTGATCACGAGCGGCTTGTTGTCCATCTTGAGCACGCGCGTACCGAACCACCACATGAACAGGATCACGACCGGCGTCACGATCCAGGCGATGCCCAGACCGTAGAGGCCGAACTTGGCGATGTTGGAGAAGAGCACGGAGAAGCCCATGATGACGAGCCCCGTCTTGATGTAGAACTCCGTCCTGACGGCCGGTTTGAGCCACCCGGGCGTGCCGACCGTGTTGGACACGAGCATGCCTACGATGAGCGCCCAGAAAGCCCATTCCAGATAGCGGTTGAGGGTGAATTCGGCGCTGATCAGGCGCACGAGCACGGAGAGCAGGAAAACGGCGAGGAAAGCCGGGACGAACTTCTTCACCTTCTCGCCGGTCAGCACCGCGCCGACGGTAAAGAGGACGCCGAGCACGAGCACCGTGCGCAGGCACTTGAGCCAGAAGGCGCCGGAAGAGAGCTGCTGCCCGAGGGGCACTACCTTGGCCAGTTGGGCGTTGGACAGGCCCTCTCCCCAGGTCCAGGTCTTGAAAGTCAATGCAGAGAAATCGAATCCTCCGGTCAGCACGGCCACCATGCCGATGGCGATGACGATAAAGCCGATCCAGACGGCCAGCCAGTCTTCCGTCGTCCAGAGTTTGGAGATGTTCTTGTTTGCCATTTTTACAGGTTTTGGTACATATGCAGAGAGCAAAGATACGGTTTTTTTCATAACTTTGTCTTGGGTATAGATTATTGCGAACATGGAGAAAACCTGGAGATGGTTCGGCCCTGCCGACAAGGTCACGCTGGAGATGCTGCGGCAGATCGGCGTGGAAGGGGTGGTAACGGCCCTGCACAACCACGCCCCCGGCGAGCTGTGGCCCGAAGAGGAGATCCGCGCCATGCAGGCGCGCATCGCGTCGGCCGGTCTGCGCTGGTCGGTGGTGGAGAGCCTGCCCGTGAGCGAGGAGATCAAGTATGCAGGCCCCCGGCGCGACGCCCTCATCGAGACTTACCGGGAGAGCCTGGCGAACCTGGGCCGCTGCGGCATCCATACCGTCTGCTACAACTTCATGCCCGTGATCGACTGGGTGCGCACCGACCTGGAGCGCCCCCTGCCCGACGGCACGCTTTCGCTCTATTTCGACTACGTCCGCTTCGCCTGGTTCGACATCAAGATCCTCGGCCGCGAAGGCGCGGAGCGGGATTTCCCGCCGGAGGTGGTGGAGCGGGTGGAAGCGCTGGACCGCACGGCGACGCCCGCGGACCGCGCGCAGATCATCGACACCATCATCACCAAGACGCAGGGCTTCGTGAACGGCCCGCTGGGCGGCGAGGGCTCGCCCGTGGAGAAATTCCGCGCCCTGATGGCGCCCTACAAAGGTATGACGAAGGCGCAGCTGCGCGACAACCTGCGATATTTCCTCGAGGCCGTCATGCCCGTCTGCCGGGAATGGGACATCCGCCTGTGCATCCATCCGGACGACCCGCCCATGCCCGTGTTCGGCATGCCCCGCCTGTGCTGCGATGCCGAGGATATCCGCTGGATCCTGGGCGCGGTGGACGACTTCCACAACGGCCTGACCTTCTGCGCCGGATCGCTCTCCGCCGGGGCGCACAATGACGTGGAAGCCATGGCGCGGGAATTCGCACCGCGCACGCACTTCGTGCACCTGCGCAGCTGTGACCTCCTGCCCGGCGGCGACTTCGTCGAAGCGCCGCACACCGCCGGAAGGGTGGACCTCGTGGAGCTCGTCCGCATCTTCGAGGCCGAGGGCCGCGACCACGGCAAGACGATGCTCGGAGACGAGCGCATCGGCTACAACCCGGGCTACAGCTTCCATGGCCGCATGCTGGCCCTGGGGCAGGTGGAGGGCATGATGGCGGCCGTCCGCAACGAACACAATAACAACAGAAAGATATGAACGAACTCTATTCCGTAGCCGGCAAGGTGGCCGTGATCAGCGGCGCTGCCGGAGCCCTGGGCGGCTCGCTCGCCCGGCATTTCGCCTCGCAAGGCGCCGACGTGGTGGCGCTGGTCCACCGCCCTGAACAGGTCGAACCGACCGTCTCCGCGCTGCAGGCGCTCGGCGGCAATCCCGTCGGGTACGCCTGCAACGTGATGGATACCGACGAGGTGGCGCGCATCGCCGACGAGGTGGTCGCCCGCTTCGGCCGCGTGGACATTCTGATCAACGTGGCCGGCGGCAACGTGCCCGGCGCCACGGTCATGCCCGACCAGAACTTCTGGGACATGAAGCTGGAGGACTGGACCAAGGTGCTGGACCTCAACCTCAACGGCACCGTGTACCCCTGCCACGTGTTCACGAAAATCTTCGCGAAGCAGGGCTACGGCTGCATCCTCAACATCTCCTCGATGGCCGCCTACGATGCCCTGTCCCGGGTGGCGGGCTATGGCGCCGCCAAGGAGGGCGTGTCCAACTTCACCCGCTGGCTGGCCGCCGAGATGGCCATCAAGTACGGCGAGAAGATTCGCGTGAACGCGCTCGCGCCGGGCTTCTTCATCGGCAAGCAGAACCGCGCCGCGCTGCTCAAGGAGGACGGTTCCTTGACCGAGCGCTCAGTCAAAGTCATCGGCAAGACCCCGATGCGCCGTTTCGGCGACCTGACGGAGCTCAACGGCGCCGCGCAGTTCCTCTGCTCCGACGCCGCCTCCTTCGTCACCGGCGTCATCCTGCCGGTGGACGGCGGGTTTAGTTCGTTCAGCGGAATCTGAACGAACTAAACCCAGGCTCCGCCATGTAGGGGGAGGGTTCCCCCTAACCCCCTCTGTCGCTTTGCTCCGACCGTTCAGCGGGATCTGAACGAACTAAACCCAGGCTTCGCCAAATGAGGGCGATTAATCAGTACGCATTAATCGCCCTCTTCTGTGTTGTGCGGCTAAAAAAACGAATGCAAATTATTTGATTATAAAGAATAATTCGTATATTCGGCAAATTAAACCATCTTTAATATGAAAAAGATAGCGCTCTTTTTGGCCGCAATTCTGCTTGCTGGAAGCGGGATGGCCTCGGCTCAGCAGAATACTCTTTCTGCGAAACAGATGAAGGAAATCACGAAGGATGCAAAAAAACAGGCCAAGGAACTCGCCCGTCAGGGCTGGCAGATATCCGGCCCGGTGTCCATGGAACGGGCGATCGAGGATGCCCTGGTGCGCATCGCCAACGGTGCGGAGCCGATTACGGGAGAAGTGACCGGCCGGCGCGACATCGTCGTGGCCAGGACTGCCGCCCGCAATGCCGCGATCAACCAGTACGTAGAAACTTCCCAGTCCATGGTCAAGGCCCATATCGAAACGGAACTGGGAGCCGTCAACGAGGAGGATATCAATAATTTGGTTGCCGGATACGAACGTGTAGCTGTCAAAGAAATCGACGGGGAATTCAAACATGTCTATTCGCTGACCCGCAACGTAGGGGGACGTTATGATGTCCAGAGCCTCTTTGTTGTAGATCCCGATGCGGCCGCCGCGGCCCGGCGCCGTGCGCTCAAGAGCGCTGCGGAAGAAGCGGATCTCATCAACAAATACGGAGACAAGATCAAGGACTTCATCAATTCCGGGTTTTAACCAGCCATAGCACGATGAAACGGATTCTAACTTGTTGTCTGGTCCTGCTTCTTGCCAGCCTGGGAGCCCAGGCCCAGCGGGCCCGGTCGGAAAGCATCCGGCCGGCGTGGCTCAAAGCCCAGCCCGTCCCGTCCAACGGTACCTTCCATTATGTCGTGAAACAGGACTTCGCCGCCAGCCTTGAAGAGGCGCGGCGGAAATGCTTGAACGACCTGGTCTTGGAAAGCGGCTTGGAGGGAGGCATGGTGGTTGTGACCGATATCAATTCCCGGGTTTCCGATGAAATGGTGTGGGAAAATGGCCGCCTGGTCAACCGGGGAGGCGACAGCTTCGACGCCACCACGCGGATGACGGGCAGCGAGCATACGCTGGCCGTCAAGAACATCGCCGAGTACTGGGAGCGCGACGCGACAGGCAACTATCATCTTTATAACCTGTTCGCGCGGTCCAATTCCGGGCAGACCGCCCGATTTGACGAAGTGGCGCTGACGACCCGATACGGCGCACGCGGTGTCTGGCGTTCGGCAATCGTCCCCGGTTGGGGTCAGATGTACAAGGGCTCCACCGGCAAGGGTATTGCCATGCTTGCCGGCGTGGTTGTATCCGCCGGAGGAATTGTTTTCTGCGAAAACGTCCGGAGTTCGTACATCAAGCAGATGAACAACGCCATGCATGACGAATCCAAAGCCCGCTCCTATTATACGACAGCACAGAATTATGCGGTGTACCGGAATATCTGTATCGGTGCGTGTGCCGCGATTTATCTTTATAGCCTGATTGATGCTGCCGTGGCTCCCGGAGGCACCAGGATTGTTCCGATAATCACCTCAGACGGGGGCGCCGGCCTTTCCTATCGGACGAATTTTTAAGTTGTTACCATGATGAAACTGAGACCTTTTCTTGCCGCCGCCGCGGCGATGCTGTTTTTATTCGGATGTAAACCCATCGGAGAAGAGCCGGATTTCAAGGGGAATATCGCCGGGACGGTGTATTCCGCCGGCACGCCGCTTTCCGGCGTGAATGTCGTATTGTCCCCCGGGGGCAATTCGTTTGTGACCAAGGCGGACGGCTCCTATCTGTTTTCGTCCCTGTCGCCGGGGCAGTACACGGTGTCGTTCTCCCTTCAGGGATACAAAGGGCAGACGAAGACGTTCAACGTGACGGCAGGGTCCACGACGACCGGGGATGTGACCCTGGAGAAGGATGCCGAGGTCCTGTCTGTGGACAAAACGGTCCTGGATTTCGGCACAGGAACGACATCCCTTTCCTTTGTCCTCACCAACAAAGGGGCGGGCAGCGTGTCTTGGAGTATCGATGTAAACAAGAAGCCGGACTGGCTGACTGTTTCCAAGACAAGTGGCTCCCTGCAGATGAACGGGACCGCGTCCATTTCGATAGAGGTGGACCGTTCGAAGGTGAGTCTGTCGTCCACCACGGATTCCTGGACGCTGGGAGTCAGCGCCGATACAGGCCAGAGCGTTTCCGTCAAGATAGAAGTGACTGCCGGCGTCCCTGCCACCCTCACGACCGTTCTGGTCAAGCGGGGGCCGCACGAACTGAGCATCAAGTGTACGCCCTCCGAGAATACCAGCAAATATGGTGTCCTGCTCAGCAAGAATAACGGTTTCACGCAAGAGCAGCTCATAGATAGAGCAGCATACTACACAAAAGAGACAACGATCACCGGATATAATCTGGATGCGGATACGCGTTACACCTTTTATTACATCACCTATAATGAATTCGGACAGTGTGCGGAGATGGTCAAACAAGGCGCACAGACCGCAGCGGAAGAGAATGAGCCGGCGCCCAAGACGGTGGCTGATTTCATCGGAACGTGGAATATGACCGGCTACGACTGGGAAGCCGAAGAGGAAGGATCCTGGTCCGGGTTGGAGATATCCACCTTTACGGAAGACGGAGAAGAATGGGTCAAGGTGTCCAGGTGGGAGGAGCAGAATTTCTTAAATGCCTTTGGACGTTTCAACGCAGACCGGCAGTGCATCGACCTGTACTCCGGTTATGGTTCCGGTTCCTTCCACTTTAATTCCGCTCCGGATGTCAGCTATCGGGCATACTTTTACCCGGTGTATGTGGAAGACGAGGAAAACGCATATTACATCGTGGACGGCAAAGGTCCGGATGACGGGGCGATCGCTTCGCTTGTCATGGCCGAAGACGGCACACTTTCCCTGACGGGCGCGGCTGACAAGGATTCGCAAGGCCATTATGCCAATGCGTATATGTTCGAATACTATAATCTGGAGACCGAGGCTTATGGTGGACACTTCAACATCAAAACGCAGGTCAGGATGACCCGCGCCTCGGCGACTTCCGCCGCCCCTGCGGCCAAACCGGCTTCCGCCGGGAGACCCGGACCCGCCAGGCCGGCCCGGGTCGGGACAAAGCTTTCGACCGGGCAGGAAGCCGCAATCCTGCAGGCAGTGGAGAATAACTGAAAAAAGAAGGCGACCATTTTGGGGTCGCCTTCTTTGGTTTTAGTACAGTTATTATTGTTTAGTCATCGAGGCCTTCGATGGTCTCGATGGTGCCGTCTTCGCGGTAGGTCAGTTCGCAGACCTTGAGGCTGCGCAGGCGGTTGATGCCCTTGGAGGGGACGCTGTCGTGGTGGAAGAGCCACCACTTGCCGCCATACTCCACGATGGAGTGGTGGGTGGTCCAGCCGTACACCGGCGTGAGGATGACGCCCTTGTAGGTGAAGGGGCCGTACGGATTGTCGCCGATGGCGTAGCAAATCTTGTGCGTGTCGCCGGTGGAGTAGCTGAAATAGTACTTTCCGTTGTATTTGTGCATCCAGCTGGCTTCGAAGAAGCGGCGCTCGTTGTCCTCCACCTTGACCGGGGTGCCGTCCCCGTCCAGGAGGACGACCGGTTTCGGCTCCTCGGCGAACTGGAGCATGTCCTTGCCGAGCTTGACGACGCGGGCCGGAATGGCCGGCTGGCCGTCGGCGGGGTAGGAGGTGCCGTTGTCTTTGGCGAGGTTGTCCTCGTAGCGCTGGAGCTGGCCGCCCCAGATGCCGCCGAAGTACATGTAGTACTCGTCGTCGGCGTCGTCGTGCAGGATGGCGTAGTCGATCGAGTAGCTGCCGCGGACCGGGTCTGGCTGGGCCTTGAACGGGCCGGTCGGGCTGTCGGAGATGGCGACGCCGCAGCGGAAGATGTCAGTCTTGTCCTTGGCGGGGAAGTACATGTAGTACTTGCCGTCGCGGCCTTTGACGACCTCGTTGTCCCACAGCTGGCGGCGGGCCCAGGGAATGTTCTTGATGTCGAGGGCGACGCCATGGTCCTTGATCGGGGAAGTCATCGGATCCGGGCCTTCCAGGGACAGGACGTGGTAGTCCTTCATGTCATATTCGCTGCCGAAGTCGTCGTCCGGAGCGGCGGACTCCCAGTCATGGGAGGGGTAGATGTAGAGCTTGCCGTCGAACACGTGCACGGACGGATCCGCCATGTAGTCGGCGGGGAGGAGGTAGCGTTTCTGAACTTTCTTTGCCATAACTTATTGGTTATTATGCGTTAAGGTGTCTTGCTTCGATGGCCTGGTTGATCTCGTCCATCTTCTCGTCGCTGAGTTCATACTTGCTGATGATCCAGATGGCGAGCAGGAGCAGGATGGCGGGGATCACGCAGACCAGCCAGAGGATGCCCTGCAGGGCCAGCGGCGTCTGCGTGGCTGCTTCGGCGTTGAAGCCGACCCAGGCGAGCACGAGTCCCGGAACCACGCCGCCGAGAGCCATGCCGGCCTTGAAGAAGATGCCGGTCAGGGCGTTGACGATGCCGGCGATGCGCTTGCCGGAGGTATATTCACCGTAGGCGATGACTTCGGGGACGAGGGCCCACATGTAGCCGGTGGCGGTGATGATGCCGGTGGACTTCACGAACTGGGCGATGCACAGCAGCACGAAGTTGCTCTTGGTGGCCGGGATGGACACGAAGGTGTACATCAGGGCCATGCCCACGACGGCGACGCCGAGGAAGAGGTAGAACATGCCTTTCTTGCCGATCTTGCGCTTGATGGCGGGCACGAGCGGCATGAAGATGAAGGCCGGGATGGTGCCGAGCCACATGAACAGGGTGGTCAGCAGCGGGGTGGCCTCGACGTTGTAGCTCATGAAGTAGGCGTCGGCAGCGTTGCTCACGCTCATCATCGCGAAGGCGGTGATGAAGAAGAAAGCCACGACGCGCAGCGGCTTATTGCGGCCGAACTCCATCCACAGGTCGCTGACCTTGACGTTGGCGGACTCCTTGGCGTCCATGACGATCTTCTCCTTGCACTGCGTGAAGCAGAAGACCAGCAGGGCGAGGCCGACGGCGGCGAAGATGGCGTAGGTGATGAACCAAGCGCTGCCGGCTTCCGGGGTGTTGTACACGGCGACGGACTTGCCGGTCGCGGGGTCCAGGACCTTCGGGGCGAAGATGGCGATGATGATCGGCAGGGACTTCACGCAGAGGGCGCCGAGGTTGGCCATGAACATGCGCGTGGAGGTCAGGATGGTGATCTCTTCGGTGTCGCGGGTCAGGGAGGCGTTCAGCGCGCCGTACGGGACATTCACGAGGGTGTAGCACATGGACATGCCGACGTAGGTGACGTAGGCGTAGATCAGCTTCACGGTGTCGGACGAGGCGGCCAGTCCGTTCCAGAAGCACAGGATGGCCAGACCCACCAGCGGAATGCCGCCCAGAATGAGCCAGGAGCGGTATTTACCCCACTTCGGGTTGCCTTTGTCGACGATGGTGCCGACCACCGGGTCCCAGAGCACGTCCACGAGGCGCACGACCAGGAACATCAGGGCGGCGGGACCGGGCTTGAGCCCGAAAACGTTGGTGTAGAAGAAGAGAAGCCAGATGCTGACGGTCTGATAGATGAGGTTCTGCGCCATGTCGCCGGCGCCGAATCCGATGCGCTGCATCCAGCTCAGTTTGTAGAAGCCCTTGGCTTCGTTGGGATTGTTGGCCATAGGTTATTGTTTTGAATACGTATTATCGAGTCTAACAAATATAGGAATAATCCGGAACATTGTGTCCCGGATTCCATCCAAAAAGCACCAAGAATCCGTCATTCGGCGGCGCGGACGGCCGCGGACTCTTCCCCGAAGAGGAATTGCGGGGTGTAGCCGCCGTAGTCGACCACGATTTTCTCAAACACGATGCCCGGGTCCAGCGGGCGCAGCGAGAGGGTTGCCCAGCCGCCCCGTGCAGGCAGTTCGGACACGGTCTCGACCACGCGGCGCGCCACGGTCGGGTAGTAGACGGAGTAGATGTTGGCCGGGTCTTCGTTGAGGCGTTCGTTGAAGAACTGCACCTGCGAGGCGCCGTCCAGCTCGACTTCATAGCGGTGGCCGCTGTTGTTGAAGGCCAGGGTGGACTTGGTCACGACGTGCACCTTCACGGATGTCGTACCCTCCGGCAGTTGCACGCGGTAGCGCAGGACGCCGCCGTCCGTCGCCACGGTGTAGGGCATGAGTGCGACGCCGCTGAGGGTGCGGCCCATGTGCGGAATGACGGTCCAGGCCGCGTCCGCAGCGCTCTCCGCCGCGAACCAGTGCTCCGCTTCGATGGCGGTATAGCCGTGCGGGTCGGACCCGAAGGAGAATCCGCCCGGGGCCGCATCGCCGATGCGGCGGATCTCCGGCAGGCGGTCGGCGGGGAAGTTGTCGTTCCAGCTGCGGTAGCCGATGTGCTTCTGGGTCATCATGCCGTTCCACTTGCCGCCGGACATCTCCTGGTTGTACTGCCGCATCAGGAAGGCATCGCGCGCGAAGCATTTCTCCACGAGGTCCGCCCAGCGGTCTGCGGCCGGGTCGCCCTTGGCATGGAGGTCATGGTTCATCGCCTGCGCGTAGTACATCTCATAAAGGTTGGAGAGGGCCTGCACCGGGAAGAGGACAAGCTGCCGGTAACTGTCGCGGCGGGCGGGGTCGAGCGAGAGGAACTGCCGCAGGGCCTCGGCCTCGAGGCGGGCGAAGTCGTCGCTGACGCGCTTGAATTCGCCGGAGGCGAGGTCGTAGGTGGTGCGGTCCATCATTTCGGCCGTGGTGCGGCCGCTGTACTTGCAGTAGAGGTTGAGGATGCGCGCCGCCTCGTCGGCCTGGTCTTCGCCGAAGGCTGCGGCGCAGAAGGCGCGGGTGTGCTCCTGAAGCCTGTCCACGGTGAAGGTCTCCGGGCGGCGGGCCATGGCCAGGAAGAGGTCGATCGGGTATTCCATCGGCTTGAGGTCGCCGACATTCAGCACCCAGAGCCGGTCCACCCCGTAGGCCCAGGTCAGCTGGAGCTGCTCCCACATGTTCTGGATCGGCGTGACGTTCAGCCACTTGGAGTTGCGCGGGGCGCCCACGTAGTCCACGTGGTAATAGATGCCCCAGCCGCCCTTGCGCTTGCGTTCCTCTGCGGTCGGAAGCTTGCGCACGTCGCCCCAGTTGTCGTCGCTCAGCAGGATGGTCACGTCGTCGGGCACGCGCAGCCCCAGGTCGTAGTACTGCTGGACCTCTTTGTAGAGGGCCCAGACCTGCGGCCGCTGCTCCGCGGGCTTCCCGGTGATCTTACGGATGATCTGGCGCTGGTTCTTGATGATGGTCTCGAGGAGTTTGATGTACCTCGCCTCTTCGCCTTCCTTGGCCATGGCGGCGTCGCCGTCGCCCCGCATGCCGATGGTGATCAGATCCTCCGTATCCTTGGCGCGCTCCACGCCTTCGGTGAAGAATCGGTCCAGGACCTTGCGGTTGGTCGTATAGTCCCAGGGGCCGTCGGCGCCGCGCCGGCGGACCCATTCCTGATGGTTGCGCGCCATGGGTTCATGGTGCGAGGTGCCCATGATGATGCCCATATCGTCGGCCGTCCGGCTGTTCTCCGGGTCGTCGGCATAGAAGGCCCAGTCCCACATGGCGGGCCAGAGGAAGTTGGCGCGCAGGCGGAGCAGAAGCTCGAACACGCGGGCATAGAAGCGGTGGTCGCCGTAGTCCGTGCCGTAGGTGTTCTTGACCCAGCCGGTCAGGCAGGGGGCCTCGTCGTTGAGGAAGATGCCGCGGTAGCGCACGGCCGGGGAGGCGACGGAGTAGGTGCCGGGGGCCATCGAGAGGTCCTCACGGTACTCCACGGCCACGTCGGCCCAGTCGTACCAGGGCGAAACGCCGATCTGCTCGGAGATCTCGTAAATGCCGTAGATGGTGCCGCGCATGTCGGCGCCGACGATGACGAGCGCGTCGTCATAGCCCGGGACGGCGCTGCCGAGCGTCTGGATGAAGTAGCTCTCGAACTGCCCCTTCAGGGGGGAGGGGTCGATCAGCCCCCGGGCGGCGAGGGCGCGGACGAGCGGGCTGTCCACGCTGCCGGCGAGGATGGCGCGCGGGCCGGCATCCGGGGCGACCGAGCCGCAGACGCGGCCGAAATCGGCCCGGAGGTTCCCGGCGGCGATCTGGATGCCCTTCGCGTCGGCGGGGTCGGTGACCACGGCGGCGGGGACGCCCCGTTCAATCAGGGAAAAACGGCCCGGGGCCGTGCGGGTTTCGGTGATGCCGGGGTGGTCGATGGCGCCGGCGGACAGGCAGATCAGCATCGGGGCTGCCAGCAGGAGGGTTCGTTTCAGGATATTCATCATGGTTTATTCGTATAATTTCTTGAGATCCGCATCGTCGGGATGATTCTGCAGACGCGCCACGAACTCGCGCGGGGTCATGCCGAAATACTCTTTGAAAGAGCTGGAGAAGTAGGAATGGGAGGAGAATCCCACCCGGTAGGCCACTTCGGACACATTGACCTGGCTGTCCGCCAGCAGATGCGCCGCCTGTTTCATGCGGCAGGTCCTGATGAGCACGCCGGGGGATTCCTGGCCGAAGGCTTTGAGCTTGCGGTTCAGGTGTACGCGGCTGATGCCGACGTCCTCGCAGAGCGCGGCCACGCCAAAGTCCGGGTCTTCGAGGTGCTTCTGGATGCTCTCCACGATGCGCCGGAGGAGCCGCTCGTCGGCCGAACCCATCTGGATGCCCGAGTAGTCGTAGTTCATCGCCACGCCGTAGCGGTCCTTGACCGCCTCACGGGCGGAAATGGCCTGGGCGACGCTGCTGAGCAGCAGCTCGACGGAGATCGGTTTGGACAGGAATTTGTCCGCGCCGCTGTCGCTGGCCGCCTGCTCCTCCTGTTCGTCGTTCTGGCCGGTCAGGATGATGACCGGGATGTGGCGCGTGGCGTCGTTCGCCCGGATGCGGGCGCAAAACTCGCTGCCGCTCTCGCCCGGCATCACGAGGTCGGTGATCACGATGTCCGGCAGCGTTCCGGTCACGACGGGCCAGGCCGCCGCCGCATCCGCGCAGGCGGTGACGTTGTACGGGCCGCGCAGCAGGGTCTTGAGGTATTCGCGGGTGTCCTCGTCGTCATCCACCACGACGACGTTCTTCTTGGCCCGGACGGTGCGCTCGGCGGGGCTTTCTGCCGGCGCGTGGGTCTGGTCCTCGTGCTCGTCGGCGGAGTTTTTGGTGTAAAGGTCCTTGTGGTGCGAGGTGTAGGAGAGCTCTTCGGTGGTGAGGTGCTCCTTGCCGGCGGGCACAAGGACGCGGAACACCACGCCGTCGTCCTCATTCTCGGCGAAGATGCGGCCGTGGTGCAGCTCGACGAGCATCTTGGTCAGGTTCAGGCCCACGCCGGAGCCGGAATTCGCGTCGTGCGGGTTCACCTGCACGAATCGGTCGAAGATGCGGCTGATCCAGGCCTCCTCGATGCGGCTGCCGGAGTTGAAGATGCGCACCTGCACGAAATCCCGGATATCGGGGCGCAGTTCGTCCCGGTTGGGGATGAGACCGGACACGTTCACGCGGATGCGGCCGCCTTCCGGCGTATGCTTGAAGGCGTTCGAGAGAATGTTGTAGACGATCTTGTCGAAGTTGCCCTGGTCGATCCAGAGGAGTTCCTCGGCATGCGTGGACGTCAGCGAGAAGTCGATCCGTTTGCTCTGCGCGAGTTTGTCGAAGGACTTCATGATGTCCTGGATGAAATAGATGATGTCCGTCTGCCGGAAGTGCAGCTGCATCTGTCCGGCATCGATCTTGCGCAGGTCCATGAACTGGTTGACGATGCGGTTGATGCGCAGACAGTTGCGGTACATCAGGTTGTAGGTGTCCTTGCGGGCGGCGTCCAGCTCGGCTTCGCGCATGGCGCCCAGCGGCGCCATCACGAGGTTGAGCGGGGTGCGGATCTCGTGGGTGAGATTGGTGAACAGGCCGAGACGCAATTCCATCATCTCCGCTTCTTTCTTTTCCTCGGTGCGCCGCCGCTGCTGCCGTATCATCCGGAACAACAGCGCTATCAGGCCGGTCAGCAGGATCAGGTAGCAGGCGTAAGCCGGGCCGGTGCCGTACCAGGGGGCTGCCACGCGAAGTTCCACGCTGTGTTCGGAGCAGTCCTCAGGCGCACCGGCGAAAAAGGCTCTCACTTCGAAACGGTAACGTCCCGGCGGCACATTGGTATACGTGGCTGCGCGCAGGAGCGCGGGTGCGGTCTTCCAGTCGGTGTCGAATCCCGCCAGGCGGTAGGCATAGACGATGCGCTGGGGGTTGGTGTACTCCGGGACGGAGAATTCGAGCGAGAACAGATTGGCGCCCCGCGGAATTTGGATCCGGGAGGCCTCGGAGATATGCTTGTCGATCAGGTTGTCCTTGCCTGCCGCCGGGTCGAAGGAGACGTCCTGGCCGAGCACCGTCAGCCGCGCCAGGGAGACTTGCGGGATGCGGTGTCCGCTGCCGTCCACGAGCATCGGGAAGAAATGGGTGACGCCGCCGGTCCCGCCGAAATAGAGCCGGCCGGATGCGGCCTTGCAGGCGGCGCCGGAGCGGAATTCATTGCCCTGCAGGCCGTCGTAGGAGCGGAAGCTGTCGATCTTGCCGCTGCGGGGCGACAGCCGGGACAGCCCGCCCAGCGAGGAGGCCCAGACATCGCCGGTGGCGGTGACGAGGATATCGCGGATCACATTGCTCGCCAGGCCGTCCTGATCCGTGTAGAGCCGGACTGCGCGCGTGTTCTCGTCCACGCGGAGCAGACCGTCTTCCGTGCCGAACCACATGGTTCCTTCCGGGCCGCTGCCGATGCTGTAGATGCGCTGCGGGGTGTTGCCGTCGGCCGGAATGGCATATGGCACGACGCGTCTGGCCGCCGGGTCGTAGCACCAGGGACCGTTGTAGGTGCCCACCCAGAGCATGCCGTTGGCATCCAGGTGCAAAGAGCTGACCCAACGGTATTGATTCTCGACCTGCCGGTCGACAATCCGCTTCGATCCGGCGTTGATGACGACAAGTCCCTCCCCGTAGGTGCCCGCATAGACGAGGTCGCGCACGGGGTCGTAAACCAGGGTGCGGATGCGTTCGGTGCCGATTTCGCCGTTGACGGCGAAATGAGTGATCGAGCCGTTCCGGTCCAGGCAGAACAGGCCGTCCAGGTAAGTCCCGATCCAGAGCGTGCCATGGTTGTCTCCCGTGATGGCCATGATCGAATTGTTGGTCAGGGCGGAATTGTCCCGTGTATATGTCCGCTCCCGGGGGGTTCCCGCCCTTCCCGGTACCGCTTTGCAGAACAGTCCGGCGCCGTCCGTGGCGACCCACAGGTTCTGGCCGTCTTCGTAGATGGCAGTGACGCAGGCGCTGTTTTCTCCGGGCAGTCCGCGGCTGCTGCACCCGAGATAGGAGAAGCCGTACATGGACTGCGGCGCCACGATCACGCCGTGCTGGTGGAGGGTCAGCCAGATGTTGCCCTGGGCGTCGAGGGTGCCGCTCGTGATCTTCCAGTTGCCCGTGTCCTGACGGATGGAAGACAGGACGGCCGGGTGGACTTCTTCCGTGGCGCAATCGAATCTCAGCAGGCCGCCGTTTTCGTTCCCGACCAGGAAGGCGCGGCCTTCGCCGGCGTCCGCCTGGCTGTTGAAAATGATGGACGAGGCGACGGTCGCTGCGGCTTTCCGGCCTTTCGCGCGCTGAATGATACCGGTGCCGCCCTTGCAGTACAGCAGGCCCAGGTTGCTGCCGATCAGAAGGTCACCCGTGAGCGGATCTTCGTCCAGGGAGCCCAGCCGGATCTGGTCCGACCTTCGAAGCAGGTCGGGACTCCAGCCGATCTCGGGGGCCGGCTCCAGCGTGCTCGGATCCAGGATGGCGGGAAGTCCCGTCCCTTCCGGGAAAATCCACAGGCGCTTGGCCGAATCGTAGAAAAACCGACGTATGTAATCCGCCGGGAGCTGGTGGTAGATCTGCTCGCGGGGATCGGGCAGCAATTCGCGAGTATTGCAGTCGATGACGTACACGCCGGCGCCGCTCGTGCCCACGTACAGGCGGCAGCCGCCGCTGCGGCCCGGCACTTCCTGCAGCCAGCTGATATAGGGATTGATGATCTCGTTGCGCTCGTTGACCAGCTCATAGCGGGAGAACTCGCTGTGCTCGGGAATAAAAATGTTGAGCCCGGCGGCGGTCGCCACCCAGGTGGTCCCGCGGCTGTCCTCCAGCATGTCCTGGACGGACGAGCTGGAGATGGCGTTCTCCCGGCCGCGCTCATGGCGGAAGGTTTCGAAACGCATGCCGTCAAAGCGGACGAGCCCGCCTTCCGTGCACATCCAGATATAATTGCGACGGTCCTGGCAGATCCGGTTCACCTGCGAGTTGGGCAGACCGTATTCCGGCGTGTACACCCGCGCGTTCTGGGCAAGAACACCCCCTGCGAGCCCGGCGGCCAGGACGAATAGTAGAAAAAATCGCTTCATTTTCATTTTTGAACCATCTGTTACAAAAATACAAAAATCTTTTGGCTTATGAAAGGGTATGTTACAAAACTGACAACATATGGCACCAATTCGATGCCGGGTCCCTGTTAAATATGGTACATTTGCAGCACAACACATGCTGAAAATCAACCAAACAAACCATTTTAAACATTGTTCACTATGCAATTAAACCTTAAAAAAACGCTCGCGGTCGTGGCCGCAAGCCTGATGGTGCCGCTGTTCGCCTTCGCACAGACCATCACTGTCAGCGGCACGGTCACGGACAAGAGCGGAGAGACCGTCATCGGCGCAGCCGTGATGGTCGCGAATTCAACCATTGGCGCCGTCACCGGCGTTGACGGTACTTATTCTCTTCAGGTCAGCCCCACCGCCACCCTCGAGGTCTCCAGCATGGGCTACACCACACAGCGCATCCCCGTGCAGGGACGTACGCGCATCGATGTGGTGCTCAGCGACGACGCCCAGGCCCTGGACGCCATCGTGGTGGTCGGTTATGGTACGGCCCGCCGCCAGGATGTCACCGGATCCATCGTCTCCGTGGGCGGTGAGAACCTTCGCGCCGTTCCGGCCGGGGACGTCACCCGCGCCCTCGAAGGCCGCGTGGCCGGTGTCGAGATGACGCAGACCAACTCCAAGCCGGGCTCCTCGATGCAGATCCGTATCCGCGGACAGCGCTCGCTCTCCGCGTCCAACGATCCGCTCATCGTGCTCGACGGCATGCCGTTCATGGGCTCGCTCACCGATATATCCACAAATGATATCAAGAGCATGGACATCCTCAAGGACGCCGCTTCCACGGCCATCTACGGCTCCCGTGGCGCCAACGGTGTCATCCTCATCACTACGTACAAGGGTGTCGAGGGACAGGCTCCGAAAGTGTCCTTCAACAGCTACGCCTCCTTCAAGAAGGCCGTGAAGTACCGCATGATGCCGCAGGACAAATACATCCAGATGCGCACGATGGCCGGAATCTACCAGAACTCCCTGGACGAGTCCGACAATGTCTATACCGACTGGCAGGACCTCTTCTACCGCACCGGCTACACCCAGAACTATGATCTCAACGTGGTCGGCGGCACCAAGTCCGGCAGTTACCGCTTCGGCGTGACCTACTACAACGACGAAGCCGTGGTCCCGACCCAGGGCTACAACCGTCTCGCCCTCAACGGCAGCGTGGACCAGCAGATCGGCAAATGGTTCCGCATCGGTTTCACCACCAACACCAGTTACTCCGCCAACAAGGGCAACCAGGTGGACATGTACGCCGTGCTGTCCAAGGGACCGCTCGTGAACCCCTATAACGCCGACGGCAGCCTGAAATGGCGAATCAACATGCCGAGCGACAACGACCAGTATGTCTTCACGCGCGAGCGTGTCGAGGAGCTTACCCGGCAGGGCGTTTACGTCAACGAATCCGCGTCCATCGCCACCTACAACACTGGCTATGTGCAGATCAACGTTCCCTGGGTCGAGGGTCTCTCCCTCAAGTCCAGCATCGGTCTGAACTACCGCAACTCCAAGGCTGGCTCCTTCACCGGCATCGGTGTCAACGGATCCGCCTCCTCGCCCAACTCCGCTTCCTGGAGTTTCAACGACAGCTTCAACTGGACGGTGGAGAACCTCATCACCTACGACCACACCTTCGGCAAGCACCGCGTCAACGTGGTCGCTCTCCAGTCCGCCGAGCAGACCACCGGCACCGGCCAGTCCTTCTCCGGCAAGAACATCCCCAACGAACTCTTCCAGTATTACAACATCGGCAGTGCGGTGGCTTCCGACATTACCGTGAACGGAGGCAGCTACACGCAGACCGGACTGGTCTCCTACATGGGCCGTGTCATGTACAGCTATGACGACCGCTACATGCTGACCGCCGCCGTCCGTTCCGACGCCTCTTCGCGTCTGGCCAAGGGCCACCAGTGGCACACCTACCCGGCCGTCTCCGCCGGCTGGAACATCCACAACGAGGCCTTCATGGCAAACACCCGCAGCTGGCTGGACGAACTCAAGTTCCGCGTCGGTTACGGAGAGACCTCCAACCAGGCCATCGCCGCCTACGCGACCCTCGGCTCGCTCGGCACCCGCGTCTACAACTTCGCGGACGAGAAGTATGCCACGGGTTACTACGTGTCCACCCTTCCTAACGAGGAACTTGGCTGGGAATACTCCCAGACCTGGAACTTCGGTCTCGACTTCGGTTTCTTCCGGGGCCGTCTGCGCGGTACCCTCGAGTACTATATGGTTGACACCAAGGACATCCTCCTGAACCTCGGGCTGCCCGCCACCTCCGGTGTGAACTCCTATACCGCCAACATCGGCGCCACGCAGAACCGCGGTATCGAACTCACCCTCAACGGCACCATCATCGATACGGACGACTGGCGCTGGGATGCCGGCATCAACATCTACGCCAACCGCAACAAGCTGGTCGCCCTGGCCGACGGTTCCGAGCGCGACGAAGGCAACGCCTGGTTCGTGGGATACCCGCTGAACTGCCTCTATGACTACGAATATGACGGTCTCTGGCAGCCCGGCGATCCCTACATGGACATCCTCGAACCCAGCGGCGAGGTCAATGGCATGAAGCAGGCCGTGGGTTCCATCAAGGTCAAGTATCATGGCGAGTACAACGAGGACGGTTCCCCGAAACGTGCCATCGACTCCAACGACCGTGTGCCCATCAACGCGGAGGCCCTCTTCCAGGGCGGTTTCAACACCACCGTGTCGTGGAAGAACCTCGAACTCTCCGTGATCGGTTCCTTCCAGGCGGGCGGCATCCTGCTGTCCTCCCTGCACAGCGGCAACTCCTACCTGAACATGCTCACCGGCCGCCGCGGCCAGATCGACGTGGATTACTGGACGCCGCAGAACACCGCCGCGCACTACCCGCGCCCGGGTTCCCTGCTGAGCGGCGACAACCCCAAGTACGCCTCCACCCTGGCCTACTTCGACGGTTCCTACCTGAAGATCCGCACCATCACGCTCGGCTACCGCTTCCATAAGCTGCCGGCCCTGCGCCGCGCCGGCATCGACAACCTGCGCGTCTATGCCACCCTTCAGAACCCGGGCCTCGTGCTCTTCTCCGACTTCACCCGCCAGACGGGTCTCGATCCGGAGCCGAACGCCAATGGTGGTTCCACCGCCACCGGCCGTCCCGGTCCGGGACGCCTCTCCTACGTGGGTTTCAACACGCCGAACACCCGCAACTTCCTCATCGGTGTCAATTTAACTTTCTAACAGGATCCGAATATGAAAACCATAGCAAAAATCGCATTAGCCTTCGCCGGAGCGGCCGTGCTTGTGAGTTCCTGCGCCAAAGTGCTGGAAGAGAATCCCAAGACCCGCTACACGCCGGACTTCTTCACCACGGAGCTCGGCATCGACGGCGGCCTGACCGCCCTCTACGCCCATCTGCGTTACCTCTACGGCCAGGCCTATTACTACAACAGCCTGGTCACCGGCACGGATGAGGCCACCTGGGGCCAGTCCGCCGACGGCAATTTCAAGGATGCCGACATGTCCGGCGCCGGCACGCTGAATGCCAACACTTCCCGCAGCGACGTGCTCTGGAACACGGTGTACACCTATATCAACACCGCCAGCGGCATCATCGAGAACGCCGAATCCGTCAACCTGGCGCCGGCTTCAATCGCCGAGGCCCGTTTCTTCCGCGCCTTCGACTACTTCCAGCTGGTCCAGACCTTCGGCGGCGTGCCCCTCGACCTGGGTGCCGGCGAACTGGCGTTCAACACGTCTCCCGTCCGCGAGTCCACACGCAACACCGTGCCCGAGGTGTACACCCGGGCCATCTTCCCGGATCTCCAATACGCTATGACCTATCTGCCCGACGAGATGCGTCTGCCCGGCGCATTGACCAAGAATGTCGCCCGCCTGTTCCTTGCGAAGGCCTACCTGACCTACGCCTGGTGGCTGGAGAACCCGGGCGACATCCCGACCTATCCGGAGTGCCCCCGCACCGATCCGGACGGCAAGAGTGCCGCGCAGTACTTCCAGCTGGCCTATGACCTTTCCCTGGAGGGCATCAACAACCCCGGCCCCTACGGCCTGGAGGAGAATTTCTACAAGGTCAGCCTCGGCGCCAACGACCGCAACAAGGAGATCATGCTCTACGCCGACCACACCGAGAATTCCGAGCAGTACAACGGCTCCAGCCTCACTTATGGCGGCGGCGGCGCCCCGGACAATTTCTCCGGCTGGATGCTCACCTGGAACTATCCGAACATGACCGCCAAGTCCAACACCGGCGCCAACATCAACCCGGTGCTGCGTACCGACGCCCAGTCCAACGGCCGTCCCTGGACCCGCATGGCCCCCACGCACGAGGCCCTGGCGACCTTCAACGAGCGTGACAAGGATTCCCGTTTCGACGGCACCTTCACCTGGATCTTCCACACCAACTGGGCCCTGGGCGGCAACCCGGCCGAGTACGTGGAAGGCCCCAACGGCAACCAGATCAAGATGAACGAGCCGTTCCTGACCTTCATCGCCGAGGACGACCCGACCGTACAGTATACCTTCAATGCCTCGCAGGAGGTGCTCGGTGTCTCGCCGAACTATGATTCCTATGTGATTACGCCGAGCGGTGTGAGCCGCAACGCCTATCCGACGATCTGGAAGCTCGGCCCCTACCGCACCAACACGACGGGCACCGGCCAGCCGAACGCGGCCTCCACGCGTCCGTATAACATCGCCAAGTTCTCCGAGTTCTACCTGATTGCAGCCGAGGCCGCCGTGAAGGGAGCCTCCGGGGCCCGGTCCGCCCGCGACCTTGTCAACGTCCTGCGTGCGCGTGCCGGCAAGTGGAGCTACCAGAACAACGCCCGGAAGGAGTATGTGGCCGATTTCAGCGATGAGCTGACCGCCGCCACCCCGGCGACCATCACAATCGACTACATCCTCGACGAGCGCATGCGTGAGTACTACGGCGACGGTTTCCGTTGGTTCGACCTCGTCCGCACCCAGACCTGGGCCGAGCGTGCCGGCACGTTCACCATCTGCGGCGTCAACCCGTCGGACCACACGCCCGAGACCTTCCACCGCGACATCCAGAAATACCATTATCTCCGCCCGATCCCGCAGGGTCAGCTGGACAACATGAAAATGGACAAAGCCGCGAAGGACGCCTACCAGAACCCCGGTTACCCGACTGAATAAGCATTTCGCTTTTTGGTTATAAAATTTGGTTGGACGGAAAGGGCGGCCCGTGAGGGACGCCCTTTCTCAAATTGGAAAAGTGTAAAAAAAAGCGCAAATTTGCGTACAGAAGAAAACCCCTATCCTGATATGCGGAAATCATTTATTCTGACTCTCCTGGCAGGCGCGGTGCTAATGTCGGCCTGCAGCCGTCCCGTGCCCGTCGCGCAGGACGGCACGGATCTCTGGCTGGCCGCCGGCCGGCCGTATGCCGAGGTGCTCGCTTCCGTCGAGGCGGCCATCGACCCCGCCCTTCCGGCGGAGGCGTATCACATTTACGACCAGGACGGACGGCGTCACATCGCCGCCGGCTCCGAAGCCGGCCTGCGCTATGGCGTCTATGCCCTGCAGCGGGCGGAGGTGCTTGGCAATGCCGGCCCGGGCATGGACGTGCAGGAACAGCCGGCCTATGACCTGCGCCTGCTCAACCACTGGGACAACCTGGATGACACCGTGGAGCGCGGCTATGCCGGCGAGTCGATGTGGGAGTGGACCTCCCCGGCCATCCCCGAGGCGCGCATCCGCCGCTACGGCGAGCTCTGCGCCTCCGTGGGCATCAACGGCTCGGTGCTGAACAATGTCAATTCGAATCCGCTCATCCTGGACGCCGAGCACATCGCCCGCGTGGCGAAGATTGCGGATATCCTCCGCGAATACGGCATCAGGACCTATCTTTCCATCAAGTGGACCAGCCCCATCTCCCTGAGCGGGCTGAAGAGCGGAGACCCGCTGGATCCGAAGGTCCGCCGGTGGTGGAAGGACAAGGCGGCCGAGATCTATGCGGCCATTCCCGACTTCGGCGGCTTCCTGGTGAAGGCCAATTCCGAGGGCCAGGCCGGCCCGCAGGACTATGGCCGCACGCACGCGGACGGCGCCAACATGCTGGGCGAGGCCCTCGCCCCGTACGGCGGCATCGTGATGTGGCGTGCTTTCGTTTACAGTCCCACGAGTCCCGACCGCGCCAACCAGGCCGTCGAGGAGTTCCTGCCGCTGGACGGCAAGTTCGCGGACAACGTGATCGTACAGATCAAGAACGGTCCCGTGGACTTCCAGCCGCGCGAGCCCTTCAGCCCCCTCTTCGGCCGGCTCAAGGACACGAAGATGATGATGGAATTCCAGGTCACGCAGGAGTATCTCGGCTTCTCCAACCACCTTGCCTACCTGGGCACGATGTGGGAGGAGTGCCTGAAGTCCGACACCTACCGCGACGGCCCCGGCACGCCCGTGTCCAGCACCATCACCGCCATCGCCGGCGTGGCCAATACCGGACAGGACCCGAACTTCTGCGGCTACGTCTTCGCCCAGGCCAACTGGTACGCTTTCGGCCGTCTGGCCTGGGACCCGGAACTGGGCGCTGAGCAGATTGCCGACGAGTGGATACGCCAGACCTTCCTCAAGCCCGACGGCGTGTCCGACAAGGCCTTTGCCGCGAAGTTCATCGCACCGGTGCGCGGCATCCTGATGGCCTCCCGCGAAGCCGTCGTGAACTACGAGATGCCGCTCGGCTTCCACCACCTCTTCGGGGGCACCCACTACGGCCCCGCACCATGGGACCGCGTCGGCCGTCCCGACTGGACGCCGGCCTACTATCACCAGGCGGACGTGCAGGGCGTCGGCTTCGACCGGACCCGTGGCGGCTCCGGCAACGTGGACCAGTACAACGAGCCCCTCGCTTCGACTTTCAACGATCTCGCGAGCTGCCCGGAGAACCTGCTCCTGTGGTTCCATCACCTGCCGTGGGATTACGAGCTGCGTTCCGGCCGTACCCTCTGGGACGAGATATGCCTGCACTACGACGCCGGCATCCGCCAGGTGGAGGAGTTCCGCCGGACCTGGGCGGAGCTGAAACCTTACGTGGCCCCGGCCCTCTGGGCGGAAGCCGCCGCCAAGCTGGAGATCCAGCAGCACGACGGCGAATGGTGGCGTGACGCCATCGTGGGCTATTTCCATCAGATCAACGGCCTGCAGCTGCCCGCCGACGTCCGTCCGCTCGGTGCGCCCATCGATTCGCTGATCTTCCGGCACATCCAGTCCGACCGGCTCGGCATGCCGGTCCATGATGACCAGCGCCGTCCCGTCCTGCCCGTCCCGCGCATGCCGCGCCGCCCGCAATAACCCATTCTGCCCGGTCCGCCGGGCATCCCTTCCGATATGAAAAAGATTGTTCTATTCGCCATTTCGCTGGCCGCTGCGTTTTGTCTCAGCGGCTGCGCCCAAAGCCCGGACTGGGTCACCACCTGGGCCACGGCCCTGCAGATTGCCGAGCCGCACAACAATCCGCCCGAGCCCGGCCTGGAGGGCAATTCCTTCCGCCAGATCGTCCAGGTGTCGATCGGCGGCAAGACCCTCCGCCTGCACCTGTCGAACCTCTTCAACGAGGACGAGACCGAGATCCTCGGCGTGGAAATCGCCCGTGCCGCGACGATGGGCGACAGCCCCGAGATCGTGGAAGGCTCCACCGTGGAGCTGACTTTCGGCGGACAGCGCGCCTTCACGATGGCCCCCGGCGACGAGCTTGTCTCCGACCCGGCCGACTTCGCGCTCGCCGAACGCGAGAACCTCGCCGTCACCATCCATTACGGCAAGATCTCCGCCACGCGCCTGACCAGTCACCCCGGTTCCCGCACGACCTCCTACATCGCCGCGGGCAACACCACGGACTTCTCGGAGCCGGTGGCCAGGACCGACCACTGGTACACCATCAGCGCCATCGACGTGATCCCGCTGCGCCCGAGCGCCGCGATTGCCGTGCTCGGCGACTCCATCACCGACGGCCGCGGCACGACCACCAACGGTCAGGATCGCTGGACCGACCAGTTGTCCCGTTCCCTGCTCTCCGATCCCCGGACCCGCGACCTCGCCGTGCTGAACTTCGGCCTGGGCGGCAACTGCATCCTGCGGGGCGGCAACGGCCCCACGGCGCAGAGCCGCTACCAGCGTGATCTCTTCGGCCCGTGCGGCGTCAAGTATGTCATCCTTTTCGAGGGTACGAACGACCTCGGCGGCAGCCGGGACGGTGAGAAGACGGCCGAAGAGATCAAGGCCGTCTACCGGGACATCATCCGGGAGGCGCACAGCCGCGGCATCCAGGTATTCGGCGCCACCGTGACTTCCGCCGTGGGCAGCTTCTATCAGCGCGCCGGCGAGCACGAAAAGGGCCGTCAGGCACTGAACGCCTGGATTCGCGAAAGCGGGGAATTCGACGCCGTGATCGATTTCGACGCGATCACCGCCGGTCCGGACGATCCGACCCGCATCAACCCGGCCTTCCTTTTCGAGAACGACTGGCTGCACCTCAACGCCGACGGCTACCGCCTGATGGGGACGAGCATCGACAGGAAGCTGTTCTATTGACCTCCCGTCATTCCCGGCTTGAAGGGGAATCTGTAAATATTTTGTATTTTTGCAGACGATGAAACGTCTGCGGACTATATGCTGCGGCGGGCTGCTCCTTCTGGGAACGGCCCTGCCGCTTTCCGCCCAGTTCTATACCCAGGGTGCAGATCCCGGCGCCCTGCGCTGGAACAGCATCGACACGCCGACCTGGCGGGTGATCTATCCCCGCGGACTGGACTCGCTGGCGCGCGCCTATGCCGCGACGCTGGAACGCGTGTCCGGCCCGGTGGCGGGCACGATGGGCGTCCGCCCGAACGCCGCCTACGGCAACAGGATGCCCGTCGTGCTGCACGCGCAGACGGCCTACGCCAACGGACTCGTGAGCTGGACGCCCCGGCGCATGGAGCTGCTGACCACGCCGGACGCCTTTCCCGACAACTCGACCCCGTGGATGAGGCAGCTGTCCGTCCATGAGTCGCGCCATGTCGCGCAGATGCAGGCCGGCGCCATGAAACCCTACCGCTGGCTGAACGTCCTCGCGGGACAGCTGATTCCCGGGGGTATCGCCGCGATCTACGGCGGCCCGGCCTTCTTCGAAGGCGACGCCGTGGCTGCGGAGACGGCGCTGACGGCCTCCGGACGCGGGCGCACGGCCGATTTCCTCGAATACTACCGCGTGAGTTTCGCCGCCGGCGACTACCGCGACTATTGGCGCTGGCGCTATGGTTCGCAGCGCTGGTACACACCGGATTATTATCGCGCCGGCTACCTGGCCGTCGCCGGCATCCGGACGACCTTCGACGTGCCCGACCTGAGCGCACGTTTCTATCGCCGCATCGCCGACCACGGCGGCGTCGCCTTCCTGAACTGGGACAAGACCGTCCGCGAAGCTACCGGGCTGCGTTTCAAGGACGCTTTCGCCACGGTGTGCGACAGCCTGCAGCGCTTCTGGGCGGCGGATGAGGCGGCCCGCGGGCCGTTCATGCCCGCGCAGACCGTCACCGCCGTGCCGCGTCGTTTCACCTCATACACCGGCTTGGAAAGCGTCGGGGACGACCTGTACGCCATCCAGTCCGGGCTCACGCAGCCCGACCGCCTGGTGCGCATCGGCCCGGACGGTCAGGTGCATCCGCTCAGGCTGCTGGGCGGCCAGATTTCCGAGCTCAAGTACAGTGCGGTCGTGGGCGGATTGTATTGGAGCGAGGTGGTGCGCGACGCGCGCTGGCCGCTTCGCTCCTGGTCGGTCATCCGCAAGTACGACGGATCGTCCGTGAGGACGTTGACACGCAAGACGCGCTACTACAACCCCGTTCCGGCACCGGACCGGCCGGTGCTGTCCGCGACCGGATATTCCGTCGAAGGCATCAGCCGCGTGGTCCTGCTGGACGCCGGGACCGGCGAGCCCCTTCGCGAGTGGGCCGCGCCCGCAGGCCTGCAGGTCGTCGAAACCGTCTGGCTGGGCGACGAGATCTTCGCCAGCGCCATCTCGGATGAGGGTTTCGGGCTCTACCGGGTCGCAGATTTCTCTCCGGTGCTTGCGCCCCGTCCGGTCCAGATTCATTCCCTGAGGGAGCAAGACGGCCGGCTGCTCTTCTCCAGCGACCTGACGGGCGTGAAGGAACTCTATGCCCTGGATCCCTCCGACGGGCGGACGGAACGCCTGAGCTCGACGCGTTTCGGCGGCGACGATTTCCTGATCGTGCGGGACACCCTGTTTTACAATACCCTGCAGCCGGAAGGACGCCTCGTCCGCAAGACCGCCCTGCGCGACCTGGAGCCGCAGGAGGCCGATTTCTCGCAGCTGCCGCGTTACCCCTTCGCGGAGGAGCTCAGCGCCGGCGAGCCGGATCCGGTCGACTGGGACGCTCCCGTGGAGGTCGGCGACCCGCAGCCGTACAGCAAGCTGGCGCACCTGTTCCGCTTCCACTCGTGGCTGCCGTTCTACCTGGACTTCGACGGCGTCGAGTCCCTGTCGCTGGACGTCCTGACCCGGGATGCCGGCCTGGGCGCGACTGCCTTCTGGCAGAACGACCTGGGGTCCGGCTACGGCTTCGCCGGCTACCATGCCGCCCCCGTCGACGGCGTCTGGCGGCACTCCCTGCATGCCGATTTCACTTACACGGGCCTGTATCCCGTGATCGAAGCCCGCGTGGACTTCGGCGACCGGAACGCGTTGGACTATTACCTCGAGCGCAATGAGGAGCAGAAGACCCTTGCCCTGAAGAGCAACCCGCGCGGGACGCCTTCCGTGTCCGGAACCCTGCGCAGCTATATCCCCTGGGTGTTTTCTTCCGGGGGGTGGCAGCGCGGCGTCGTGCCCACGGTCGCGCTCTATTGGAACAACGACCGCTTCTCGGACGGCAGTCCCATGCACCGCACGACCGCGAGCCTGCGCGCTTACACCATCCAGCATACGCCGCCGTCGCGGGTCTATCCGCGTTTCGGACTCGGTGCCGAGCTGGGCTACAGTTTCCGCTGGACCTCCTCGCTCATCGCCCCGTCGGCGTACGCCTACCTGTACGGCTACCTGCCCGGCCTGCACGAGACGCACGGCCTGCGCTGGAGCGCGCTGCTGTCCCACCGCTTCGACGGTTTGTTCAGCGAGACCTACGCCAACGTGGCACCGCGCGGCTTCCCGTTCGCGGTCGCGTCCCGCCTCGCATCCTACCCGAACCAGTTCAAAGCGGCGGCGGACTACAAACTCCCCTTGATTCCCGTGGACCGTGCCGTGCTGGGCCCCGTGGCCTACCTGCGCAATTTCGAGCTTACGCTGCACGGCGACTGGACCGCTTTCTCCTCGCAGCAGCGGAAGGGTTCCCTGTTCAGCGTCGGGGCCGATCTGGCCGCGGTGCTGGGCAATCTCCTCTGGGTGCCGTACCCGACGCGCATCGGCGTGTCGTACAACTACAACGGCGGCCCTTCCTACACAGACCTCGCCGCGCAGGAACTGCCGGTGCAGCGGCACGTTTTCTCGCTGATCTTTTCCGTGGAAATGTGAATCGTGGCGAATTTTCGCTAACTTTATGCCCCGGTATGAAACGCTCGACCCTCATATTGCTCTTGCTGCCGCTCTTGCTGGCGGGCTGCCGGGCACGCGGTCCGCAGACCCCTGCGGCGTCGCAGCTGCGCGACTTTCCGGTGCCCGAAATCCCGACGGTCTATGTCGATCCGGACGAGCGGCGGGAGTGGCTCCTGGACCACTACTGGGACGCCTTTCTCGCCGGAGACGGCCGTTGCGACAGCGGAGCCGTGCTGGGGGTGCGACGCGCCGACGTGGAAGGGCAGGTGGCCGCATACGCCCAGGTGCTCGAAATGATTCCGCTCCCGGAGGCGCAGCGGAAGATGCGGCAGTTCTTCTCGAAAGTGGAGGCGCGCCAGGCCGCCGACACGGTCTCGCACGTCTTCCTGCTGATGGAGGAGATCGTCTCCAAATATCTCTACGACCCCAATTCCCCGGTGCGTGACGAAGATCTCTATCTTCCTTATGTCGAAGGACTTGCGAATTCTCCCTACACCCGGGAGGCAGCGCGTCCCGGCTATGCCTACGAAGCCCGCATGTGCGCCCTCGCGCCGGTCGGCTCCGTGGCCCCGGACTTCCGCTTCACGGATGCGCGCGGCCGTACCCGCAGCCTGCACGGCGTGAAGGCCGGCAGCACCCTGCTCTTCTTCAGCAACCCCGGCTGCCATGCCTGTCTGGACATCATCAACACCCTGCTCTCCGTGCCCGGGCTGGACAGCCGCATCGCCCGCGGCGATTTCGCGGTGGTCAACGTTTACATCGACGAGGACCTCGACGCCTGGCGCGCCTATGAGCCCAACTACCCGCGCAACTGGCTGTGCGGCTACGATCCCGACGGTCTCGTGCGCTCCGACCGGATCTACAACGTCCGGGCGATTCCGTCCTTGTACCTGCTGGATGCGGAGAAGCGCATCCTCATGAAAGACGCCCCCGTGGAGCGGGTCGTCTCCTGGCTGCAAAACCAACAAAATCAATAACATCATGGCTATCAACAGAAAACTCTGGGGCAGGACCCCCGACGGCAAGCCCATCTACAAGTACACCCTGACCAACGCCAGCGGCGCCTCCGTGGTGCTCGGCAGCGTGGGCGCCGCGATCGTGAGCGTCAATGTGCCTGACAAGAACGGCAAACTGGGCGACGTCGCCCTCGGATACGGCAAGGCCGGGCAGTATTTCCACGACGGCCCGTACCTGGGCAAATGCCCGGGCCGCTTCGCCAACCGCATCGCGAAGGGCCGCTTCACCCTCGACGGCAAGACCTACACGCTCCCGGTCAACAACGGTCCCAACCACCTGCACGGTGGTCCGGAGGGCTTCTCGGAGCAGGTCTGGGACTCCCGCAAGCGCAAGGGCGGCGTGGAGTTCAAGTACGTCTCCGCGGACGGCGAGATGGGCTATCCCGGCCAGGTCGTCGTCGTGGCGCGCTATGAGTGGAGCGAGGAGAACGAGCTCCGCCTCACCTTCAGCGCCAGGACGGACAAGCGCACGGTGATCAACCTGACGAACCACGCCTACTTCAACCTCAACGGCGGCGGTTCCATCCTGCGCCAGTTCCTGAAGCTGAACTGCTC
>CAJOMY010000004.1 GCA_905235775.1 uncultured Bacteroidales bacterium
TGCTGAGAGATAAAAGTCTTGCCACACTGACGGATGCCCATTATTACAAGCGGCATGTGGCCGGGCCTTTCTTTCCATTGCCTCAAAGTGTCTGTTATCCTCCTTCTTAACATAGCGTTTTTTTATTTGCTTCGGGAGCAAAGATACCTTTTTCCAGCGATATTCCAATAATCCAATGCTTTTTTTCCAGCGACTTTGTTTGGAACTGATGCTGTTTTTCGAGGACATCCCCCGAAAACCGTGGCGAATTATTGCAGGAACTCCGTCGGCGTGCTTCCCGTCATCTTCTTGAACAGGCGGCTGAAATGGTGAGGATACGCAAAGCCAAGCAGGTCGGCAACTTCTCCTACACTTAGTCCTTTCATCAGGAGTGTTTTGGCCTGGTCGATGACAAAGTCGTGTATATACCCGATCGCCGTTCCGCCGGTAGCCTGGTGGATCATATCGCCGAAATAACGGGCCGAATAGGCCAGCTCGCCTGCGCACCAGGCAACGGTCGGAAGTCCCTTTTCGTGTTGCAGGCCCTTGGAGAAATAATCAACCAACAGATGGTGGAAGCGTTTGAGAATATCGCTTTCGCCACTCTCTTTCAGGGTGAGTTGCCTCAGATAGATGCGCTGGCAGTAATCCAGGATTAGTTGAAGGTAACTGATGAGGATGCGTCTGAGTGCGGGAGAATCCGGGCCCTCCTGCATTTCTTTCCGCATCGTTGACAAAAATGCAGATATCCGTTCCCACTCGTTTGGTTCCATCCGGAGCCAGTTCGTGTCAAAGTAAGAGAAAAACGGGTATTCGGGCCGATAGAGTTCCGGCGACCACAGCAAGGCCCACCCGTTTATGTACAACGGAGTCCCATTGTCTTCTCCCCCGCCGATCTGTCCGGGAGCGACAGCAATGATGGAACGGTCCCCTACAATAATGGACTTGGTGCCGTAGGACAGATACTTGGGGAATTGCTGCTGGATGAACAGGCCGTAAACGCCATAATCGTTCAGGCTGCTGCGGAAGGGAGAAACCTCGTCATAACTTATCAGCGCCATCTGCGGATGCAGCACCGGAGCACCTACGTACTCGGCATATACATTAGGATTATCCACCTTCAATATCTTCTTCATCGCACTACAAAGATACGAAAATCTGCGAAATTGGTATAAAGTCAGCGAATTTTAGTACAAACTTCCGAGCAACTCACATTAACTTTGCATCATGAGACAACCCGTAGTATTGGCACTTGCAGCCATGATGCTGCTTGCCTGCAATCAAAACAAGAATATGAGCACCCTGAATCTTACTCAAGAATGGGACAAGACGTTCCCGAAGTCCGAGCTGGTAAATCACAGCAAAGTCACTTTTACCAACCTTTTTGGTATAACCCTGGCTGCAGATCTGTATATACCCGGATCTTTCGCTGACGCTCAGGATGACAAGCTCCCCGCCATTGCAGTATGCGGTCCGTTCGGAGCTGTCAAGGAGCAGTCCAGCGGCCTGTATGCACAACATATGGCTGAGCGTGGCTTTGTCGCCTTGGCCTTTGACCCTTCCTATTCGGGTGAATCCGGCGGTGAACCCCGCAGGATGGCCTCCCCCGACATCATGACGGAGGATTTCTCCGCCGCTGTTGACTTCCTCTCCAATCATGAGTTGGTAGATCCCGAACGTATCGGCATCATCGGCATTTGCGGCTGGGGCGGTATTGCCCTGAACGCAGCAGCCGTCGACCCCCGCATCAAAGCGACGGTTGCTTCCACCATGTATGAACTCACCCGTGTCAATGAGAAAGGCTACTTTGACCAGAACGACAGCGAAGATGCCCGTTATGCCATGCGTCAGATGGTGGCCAGGCAGCGCACCGAGGACTTCCGGAGCGGCGAACATCCGCGTGCAGGCGGTGTCGTGGATCCGCTTCCGGACGATGCTCCCTGGTTCGTGAAAGAGTATCACGCCTATTACAAATGCCCCCGCGGATATCATCCCCGCAGCGGCAACTCCACCGACGGCTGGGCCATCGACGGCATGATGCCCATGATAAACACCCGCCTTCTCCGTTATGCCGACGAAATCCGCAGTGCCGTCCTCATCATCCACGGTGAAAAAGCGCACAGCCGCTATATGGGCGAAGACGCTTTCAAACTCCTCAAGGGCGACAACAAGGAACTGATGATCATTCCAGGCGCCACCCACGTGGACCTTTACGACGATGTGAAGGGCGTGATTCCCTATGACAAGATGGAAGCCTTTTTTAACGAACACCTGAAGTAATGAAAAGCGTATTATTTGTCCTGGCTGTTGCACTCGCGCCGGCAATTATTGTTTCCTGCGCCCCGGTCTCCGTTCCCGGCAATACGGAAGTCAGCGAGAAGCAGCCTGGACACCCAAGTGATACTGATAATCAACAGAATATGACCATTCGTATCAACATCGGCGATAAAACATTCAGCGCCGAAATAGAAAACAGCGAAACCGGAAAAGCGTTTGTCGCCAAGCTCCCGCTCACCCTGGATATGAGCGAACTGAACGGAAATGAGAAATACTGCTACGGCGTGGAGCTGCCCCGTGCCGACAAACGCTACGATTCCATAGCTGCCGGCGACCTGATGCTTTATTCCGGCAATTGTGTCGTACTGTTCTACGGAAGCGCCGGCGGCTATAGCTATACCCGCATCGGCAAGCTCACCGGAACGGACGGCCTGAAGGAAGCCTTAGGAACCGGCAGTATTCGTGTTACCTTTGCAAAATAAAACTGATTTGAAGCATCTATGTTCTGAAAGTTTGGAGTGATTATGAGGAACTTCGCTTTGTCAAGTGGATGGAAATGACTAATTTTGCAAGGACAAATCGCAATTTGGCATGAATACCATTTGGATTGTTCTTCCCATCCTGACGCTGCTGATGTTCGATTTGGGCCTGAGCCTGCGCTTGGAAGATTTCGGGAATGTGTTCCGCAAGCCCTGGCCGGTGGTGGTAGCGCTTTTCGGACAGCTTGTCCTGCTTCCGGCCATCGCGCTGGGACTGGCCTGTCTTTTCCGCCTGCCGCCGGTATTCTTCATCGGCCTGGTGCTCATTGCCTGCTGCCCGGGAGGCAGTTCTTCCAATGTTTTCTCCAGACTGGCCGGGGGAGATGTGGCGTTGTCCGTGACGCTGACGGCACTCAGCAGCATCATTACCCTTTTCACCGTCCCGGTGGTGATGGGCTGGGCCACGCAGCTCGTGGGTGAGAGCGTGGGCATCACCCTCCCCGTGGGCAACCTGGTGAAGCAGAACCTGGTGATGATGCTCGTTCCGGTGCTGACGGGACTGGGCCTGCACTATCTCTCCCCGAAGGCCGCCGACAAGACGGACAAAGTGCTATCCAAGCTGGCGTTCCCGCTGCTGCTGGTGCTGATAACCGTCTTTTACATCCAGCATCGGCATACCATTCTGGACAACATCGGCATCCTGGGGCTTTGCGTGACGGCGCTGATTCTGGTGGCTATCGGCTGTTCCTCCCTGCTCTCCCGTCTGGTGCGCAATGACGCGCAGCAGCGGCGGACGGTGGTCATCGAAGTGGGGATGCAGAATGCGGCGCAGGCCATAGCCATCGCTTCCAGCCCCTTCATCTTCGCCAACGAGGTGATGGCCATCCCTGCCATTCTCTATTCCTTGATAATGAATATCGTCCTGCTGATCTACGTGTATTTCATACGGAGAAAGGACAAAAAAAGAGGCCATCCTGCGGCCGCCGTATGACAAGGAATGCCTGTCGGCCGGAGAGGTTACGGACTACATCTCATCGGCAATGATGGAGCGTTTTCTTCGTTGTAGGCTATCTCGAAAAACTCGCGCAGGCGCGCTTCGTCCCGGATGATCTGCCGGAGCCTCCGCAGCGGTTCTTCGTTGGGCGAGCCGGGAATCAGCAGATGGAGATAACCCCCGTCGGCATATTTCTCGTGCAAGTGCTCCAGCGTCCGTTGCCAATGAGCTTCCTTGTCCAGCTCCGGATAGTGCGACAGGCCGAATTGAACCGTCCTCCGGATGATGGTCTCCGGCACGATCATTCTGTCCGCTTCCGCCACCAGGGCGCCGTAGATGCTCCGTGGAGGGGTCGTGGCCGACGCCCGGTGGTCTTCCGCGGCCTGGGCGATCGTCTCGATCTGCTCCGGGGTGAACCACCGGCGCAACGCCTCATCGGAGCGGATGATGCGGCCGCTTTCCAGATGATGCGTCTTCCGGTCTGCCTCCAGCCCGAGGTCATGGCACGCGGCCGCGACATAGAGCATGTCCTCATCTATGTCGTAGGCGTTCCCCATATCCAGAGCCCTTTCAATGACGGCACGGGCATGGTCCTCCCGATGCGCTTTGTCGAAGGAGGCATAACGCGGGATAACGTGCGTCTCGATGTATTCAACAAGAGAAGGTGTCATGGTTCGTCTTGCGAAGATACGGTTTTTTTCAAAACTGGGAATATTTCCCGAAATTCGTTATCTTTGGGTCATCAAATCCTATAAACCAATTATTACGAACCCATGAGACGGACTTTCTTGTTGATGATGGCTTTTGCGGCGCTGGCTGCAAATGCCCAGCAGAGGAATCCCGTGGTGCCCTCCTTTACCGGCGCCGTCGAGGATTTCAAACCGAATGTGACCAACCAGCTCGGACACCAGTATCCGATGGTGAACTCCCAGGGAGCCGTGCGGGCCCAGCTCTATGCGCCCGACGCTAAATCTGTCCAACTGGACATTGCCGGCAAACGGTATGAAATGGCCAAGGACGAGAACGGTGTCTGGACCGGCACGTCCGATCCGCAGGATGTCGGCTTCCACTACTACCAGCTGAACGTTGACGGGGCTTCGGTGCCCGATCCCGGCAGCCTGTATTTCTTCGGAGCCGGCCGCTGGGGCAGCGGCATCGAGATCCCTTCCTACGACATGGATTTCTGGCAGGTCAAGGACGTGCCCCAGGGTGTCGTGGAAGAGCGGTACTACTGGACCAAGGCCACGGAGAGCATGCGTCACTGCTTCGTCTATCTGCCTGCCGAGTATCAGAAGAATCCGGGCAAGAAGTATCCCGTCCTGTATCTCCAGCACGGCAATGCCGAAAATGAGCACGGCTGGTCGGCCCAGGGCCACACCGGACAGATCCTGGACAACCTGATCGCCGAGGGCAAGGCCGTACCCTTCATCGTCGTGATGGACTACGGCCAGGGACAGAACATCCACCTCGTGGGAGAATACGCCAAGCAGCTGCCCCAGCCCCAGCCGGGTCAGCGCCCGAACAATGATGGCTTCCAGGTGGTCCTCCTCACGGACATCATCCCCATGATAGAGAAAGAGTATCGTGTCCTGGCCGATGCCCAGCATCGCGCCATGGCCGGACTGTCCATGGGGGGCGGCCAGACCCGCCGGATCACCCTGGCCAATCCGACCCGGTTCGCCTATGTCGGCATGTTCAGCGGCGGTGTCATGAGTATCGAGGACATTCAGGGCGCGGAAGGCTTCCAGAAGACCAACAAGCTCGTCTTCATGAGCTCCGGGAGCAAGGAGAACCCCCGGGTGATGGAAGCTGCCGAGAACCTGAAGAAGATTGGCATCAACGCCGTAGGTTACATCTCGGAAGGCACCGCCCACGAGTGGCACACCTGGCGCCGCAGCCTCTATCAGTTCGCCCAGTTGCTCTTCAAATAATAAGACATCCACTTCCTGCAGCATGCAGAACCCTTCTGTCCCGCAGCCGTCGAAGGAAACCGACGAGCTGCGGGACAGAAGGGTTCTGTTCGAGCATTGCGAAGAGGTGAGGCGTTGCTCAAGTCCTGATAAATTTGTACCTTTGCCGTGTATTACTTTGTGGAAGAGGCATGTTCTACCGGCTCAAGAAAGCAATCATGTGCGAGGCATTGGACAAGCGGAACAAAGAGAAACCGTTTGATTATCAAGATGCCGAGATATTCACCCTGGCGGGTGAGACAGATCCTTTACTGAACAATTCCTATTACTTCTCCGCCCACGACGGACAGATGTCCGTCTACGCCCGCCTGGGCAGGAGAGTCGGCGAAGACGAAACTTGGATGGCCGTCTTCCTGGACGGACAGCTGTACACGCTGAAGCAGGAGTCTTTCCCGAGCGGACAGTCTCCCCTGCTTGTCCGGAAGGACGGGGACCGGTGGTCCGTCACGTTCAGCGGCGTCCTCAACGAACGGGACGAGCTCACGCTTGAGGCGTCTTTCGTCGCCACGCAGTCCCCCATCGACTTCACGGGCGACATGCCCGCCGTGCGCATGGCGACCGGCGTCGCGAACGAACGGTGGAGCCGGAAGTATTTCAGCGAACTTCAGCAGATCAGCGGCCAGTGCCATTATGAGCAGGAAGGGACGCTGGAGGGTCGGCTGATTCTGAACGGCAAGACCGTTCCGGTCAATCTCCCTTGCGTACGCGACCATTCGTTCGGCAGGCGCGACTGGAACTACATGAACAACCACCTCTGGCTGATGGCGGTCTCCCCCGCCCGGCAATTCAATTATTCCCTGGTCTCCTACCCCGTCATCAGCGCCTTGGAAATGGGCAACTTCCGGGATGATGCGGGCATGCACTACATGCTTGAAGCCGACCTGGATTTCAGCCTGGTCGGCGCCGGGACCGTGCCGCAGGCGCTCTCGTTCCGGGTCCGGCTGGACAACGGGAAGACCCTCCCCGTCGCGGCCCGGGCCCTGGCAGGAGTCACCTACCGTTTCAAAGAAGGAAAGTATATTTTGCACGAGAACATCGCCGAGTTCGTCCTGGACGGAGAAGTCTGCCGCGGCATCCTGGAGATCGGCTTCAACGCCGACAGCAGCCGTTATTTCAACCAGAGAGCGCTGAATACGATACCCAGATGAAGTTTTATCAATTAGGACAACTGCCCGAAGAGATATATCCGTCCGTCGGAGGGAAAGCGAAAGGGCTGGATCAGCTCATCAGACAGGGTTTCAAGGTGCCGAAGGGCTTTGTGATAACCGATCTTGAGACAATTGACGAAGAAGCCGTCTTGCGGGCATTTGACGCCCTGCAGGTCCGGCAGGTGTCAGTCCGCTCCTCCGCCTCCAACGAGGACCAGGCGGCGGCCTCCAACGCCGGGCAGTACGAGACCTGCCTGTTCGTGGACCGTCCCCGCCTGCTGGAGAGCATCCGGAAATGCGCCGCCTCCCTGGACTCCCGGCGCGTCCGGGACTATGCGAAGCATTTCGATCTCGGCACGGGGGCGATGAACATCGTCGTCCAGGAAATGCTGGACAGCGACAAGGCCGGAGTGCTCTTCACGGCCAGCCCGAACAACGGTTCCGCCATCCTGATCGAGGCGGTCCGGGGGCAGGGAGAGAATCTGGTTTCCGGGCAGGTCTCCGCCCACCGTTACGAGATTTCGCGCAAGAACTATCGCCCGTGCGGCGACGGGCTGCTGGCCGAGCCGGAAGTCCGGCTGCTGTACCGGAGCGGCCTGCGTATCCGGACGGTCTTTGGCGGTGAGCAGGACATCGAGTGGGCCATCAAGGACGGGGAACTGTTCTTCCTGCAGATGCGTCCCATCACGACGGAAGTCATCGATATTGAAGAATTCGACCGGGAGGATGACCTCAGCGGTCACCTTTTCACCAAACGGAATGTCGGAGAGATGATGCCGGGCGCCGTCACTCCGCTCACCTTGAGCACCTCGGCGAAAGCCATCGACTACGGCATGCGGTATATGCTCGCCCTGTCCGGCGTCTATAAGTCGCCGGACGAGGAACAGCCGTTGCGCCTGATCTCCTCCATCTCCGGACACCTGTTCTTCGATATGAACCTGCTCTACAACATGCATGCGAAAGTAGGCATCGCCAATCCGCAGTCGATGAACCTGTCCATCATGGGTGAATACCATGACTATCCGCCCGTGTCCGTGCCGTTCTCCTCTCCCCTGGTCCGGGGCATCAACTCCGTCAAATTCCTGCGCTATGTGTTGTCGGGCCACCGCGCGATGGGCAAGTTCGACGCCCTGCTGACCCGGGTCCGTTTCGCGGAGACCGCTTCCTGCCGGGAACTGTATCGAAGCATCGACGACAACCTGGCGCTGCTGGACGAGAGTCTCATCTACCACTATGCCTCTTCCGCCTATTCCGGCAGTGCGACCAGCACCCTGTATATGATGCTGGACAAATATTACCCGGACAAGAAGGAATACCAGTCATTCCTGTCTCACCTGCTGACCAACATCCCCAACATCGAGAGCGCCGACATCCTGGCACGCCTGCAGGAACTGGCGGAGACGATCAAGCGGCTGGATCCGGATGCCGTGAATTACAGCGCCGAAGAGCTCCTGGCCTTTATCCGCAACCATTCGGACGTCCTGCAGCAGTATCAGGACTTCCTGGCCCGTCACGGCCACCGCTGCATCAAGGAAGCCGAAATGCGCAATAAACCCTGGCGCGAGGACGAACTCCCGCTGATGAATTATCTCTCCAGCATCATCCGCTCGCCGATGAACCTCACCCAGGGCGAGAGTCGGATCGATCTCCGTCGGGAGTTCGACTTCATCAAAAATCCCCTGCTGCGATCTGCATCCATCATTTATGCCGGAAAGGCCCGACAGGCCGTCGTGGACCGGGAGTACACCAAATCCCGGCTGATCGAGATCATCGACCTCTTCAAGACCCAGTATGTCCGGCTGGCCGGACTGCTGGTCGCCGACCACCTGCTGCCGGATGCGGACTTGATCTATTTCCTGACGCACGAGGAAATCGGCCGCCTGATTGACGGGGAGAGCCAGCTCCGGCCGCTTGCCCTCCGCCGCCGGAAAGCCCATGCCATCCAGGAGGACCTGTCCTTCGACGACATCTATCTGGGAAAGCCCGTTGCAGACAGCGCGGATACGGCTCCCGAAGGCGGCGTGATCAAGGGAGTTCCGGTCTCCAACGGCGAATGCGAAGGGGTCGTCCATATCGTCAACACGATTGCCGATGCGAACGAACTGCAAAACGGTGAAATCATGGTGGCCCGTCTCACGGATATCGGCTGGACTCCCTATTACTCCCTCATCCGGGGGCTGATCACGGAGATCGGATCCTCGCTCTCGCACGGCGCTGTCGTGGCACGGGAGTACGGTCTTCCGACCATCGTCAACGTAAAGGGTGCAACCAAGCTCCTCCGGAACGGCGACCGCATCCGCATGAACGCCAGCAAAGGCACTGTCACGATGCTATGACGAAGCGTCGATCCTCCTTTGGATTTCATCTGACTTTTTTTGTATCTTTGTGTTTGTATCTTCCACATATCTGATACCAGACCAAGGTTTGTAAGGGAAAAATAGACAACATGTTGACCATCCTGAAACTCCTGGGCTCAATCGCCCTGCTGATTTACGGCATGAAGGTCATGAGCGAGGCGCTGCAGAAGCTTGCCGGCCCGCAGCTCCGCCACCTGCTCGGTACCATGACCACCAACCGTTTTTCCGGTGTCGCCACCGGCGCCCTTGTCACCGTAGCCGTCCAATCCTCCGCCGCCACGACCGTCATGACGGTCTCCTTCGTGAATGCGGCCCTGCTGACCCTCACCCAGGCCATTTCCGTCATCATGGGCGCGAACATCGGCACCACCCTCAGCGCCTGGATCATGTCGGCTGGATTTTCCTTCAACATCATCAATGTGGTCTGGCCCGCCTTCCTGCTCGGCATCGTCCTCATCCAGATCGGACGGCACCGCTATGTGGGCGACTTTCTCTTCGGTCTGAGTTTCCTGCTGTTCGCCCTCGGTATGCTGAAGCAGACGGGCGTGGAGATGGACCTGGCTTCCAAGCCGGAGGTCGTCAATTTCTTCGCGAGTTTCGGGACCAACTACGGGACCATCCTGCTGTTCCTGCTCATCGGAACTATCCTGACGGCGATGGTACAGAGTTCGGCCGCCCTGATGGCCATCACCATGGTGCTCTGCTCCACGGGCGCCATCACGATTTACCAGGGCATCGCCCTCGTCATGGGCGAGAACATCGGTACGACCGTGACCGCCAACCTGGCTGCGATGAGCGCCAACGTGCAGGCGCGCCGCACCGCCATGGCGCATCTGCTCTTCAATGTCTTCGGCGTGATCTGGGTGCTCATCCTGTTTTTCCCTTTCGTACGGATGGTCTGCCACATCGTCGGCCTGGACCCGACCGCGTCCGAGCAGTCTCCCACCCAGCTGTCTTTCGCCCTGGCCACCTTTCACAGCTGCTTCAACCTCATCAATACGGCCATCCTGATCTGGTTCATCCCGCAGATCGAGCATTTCGTCTGCTTGATTGTCAAGCCCCGCGAAGAGGAAGAGGACGACGAATTCCGCCTTCAGTTCATCCGCGGCGGCCTCATGAAGACGCCTGAAATCTCAGTCCTGCAGGCGCAGAAAGAGATCGTGGTCTTCGGCGAGAAAATGCAATGGATGTTCTCGCTGGTCCGGGAGCTCTATGACACCGACGACGCATCTTTCGACAAGCTTTTCGAACGCATCCAGCACGCCGAGGACGCCAGCGACCACATGGAAAACGAGATCGGACGCTATCTGGGCGATGTCGGTTCGGCACACCTGTCCGACGACACCAAGACCCGGATTCGGGCCATGCTGCGCATGATCGGTGAGTTGGAGTCCATCGGCGACGGCTGTTTCGCCCTCGCCCGCACGCTGCGGCGCAAACGCGACAACAAAATCTCCTTCAACGCCGGGCTTGAAGCCGGTGTGAAGGAGATGTTCGACCTGTTGGACTTGGCGCTCGAGCGCATGAACGAGCTGCTGCCCGACAAAAAAGATGAGATTCGCGATATTTCCCGTTCCATCGACGCAGAACAGCAGATCAACAGCTGCCGCGACCGTTTGAGGAAACAGAATATTGAGAATCTGGACAACCACGCCTATGGTTACGACGACGGCACCGTGTTCAACGACTTGATCGTCGAGTGCGAAAAGACGGGTGACTATATCATCAACGTCGCAGAAGCCCGCCTGGGCATTACCCACAAGGACAAATAAGGGCCTCTTCCGGGATCACCGGACCGGTGCCTGCATATCAGACAGGCACTGGATGTCGTAGAGGAACCACTCGCCCGTTTCTTTCTTCTGGCGGAGCTTGATCTGACGCGTGTCCTCGGCCCCGCTGGAGCGGAGGTAGACCGTCGCCATGCCGGATTCCCGGAAGGTCTGCGGATTGCTGACCGGGGTCAGTTTGTTCGGCTGGGAGGGCGTATAGTTGTTCTGCGGGGTGGCCCCGGCGAAGAAGGAGCGCGGCTTGTAGGCCTTGCCCTGCAGGCGCTCGCGCAGAAACTGGCGTTCGTTCGCGGAAAGTCCTTCCTCCCCTTTCAGCCAGTTGAGCATCCTGAAGCAGTCATCCGGATTGGTCTCATAGCGGCAGAGGGCGGCGATGGTCAGGGCGGCAACACCGTAAGGATCCTTCAAATTGGCCTCGGGCAGGGTTTGTAGCTCCCCGAGGGTCTCGGGGAGATTGTAGAACGTGTAGGTCTTGATGCCGCCCTTGAAGGCGCCGCCGGCCACTTGGCCCAGGGTACCGCAGCCTGCGAGCATTGCGAGCACGGAGAGCGCGGAGAGGATACGAATCGCTTTCTTCATCTGTTTCGAGTTATTCCTTGCCCAGATATTTCCAAACACAGGCGGACAGCGCTGCGCCGATAAGCGGACCGGCGAAGAAGACCCAGACGTTGGCGAGGGACGTACCACCGGCGAAAATCGCGGGGCCGAGGGAACGGGCCGGATTGACGGACGTGCCGGTCAGGCGGATGCAGACCAGGTGCACCAGGACGAGCGTGAGGCCGATAGCCAGGCCCGCCAGGTTGCCGGCGCCTTTCTTGGCATCGGTGCTGCCGAGCACGACGAGCACGAAGATGAAGGTGGCGATCGCCTCGACAAGGATGGCTCCCCCAACGCCACCGGCGCCCGCTACCGCATTGGAGCCAAGCGTTCCGGTGAGATCGGGAGCGTTCACCGTACTCGCAAGCAGCAGCAGGACGGCACCGGCGAGGATGCCGCCGACGAGCTGGCCGCACCAGTAGCCGCAGGCGTCTTTCCAGCTCATGCGGCCGGACAGGGCCACCGCAAAGGTGATGGCAGGGTTGATGTGACAACCGGAGATGGATCCGATGGTGTAGGCCATCGCGATAACGGTGAGACCGAAGGCAATGGCGGTGCCGACGACACCGGCCGGGGTGTCACAGCCCAGGAACATGGCCGTTCCGCAGCCAAGCAGGGTCAGAACGAAAGTTCCGATGCATTCAGCAATGTACTTTTTCATTTCAAATGTGTTTGATTAAAGGTTTAACGATGTAAAGGTAAATAATTCCGCCATTATTTCGTATATTTACACGATAGAATTAAACATAAGACACAACTATTATGTACGACGAGACCCACGGACTATATGTCGCCCACGGCCCCAATGGGCCGATCTCCATCGCAGGCAAGATGGCCAACCGCCACGGACTCATCGCCGGCGCGACCGGCACCGGCAAGACCGTCACCCTCCAGGTGCTGGCCGAATCCTTCAGCCAGGCGGGTGTACCCTGCTTCATGGCAGACATGAAGGGAGACCTGTCCGGCATCAGCCAGGCCGGCCGCCTGAGCGGTTTCATCGAGAAACGTCTGCCTGAATTCGGTCTGGACACGCCGCAGTTCTCCGGCTGTCCGACACGCTTCTACGACGTCTTCGGCGAGCAGGGACACCCGATGCGCACCACCATTTCCAACATGGGCCCGCAGCTGCTCAGCCGCCTGCTCGGCCTCAATGAGGTGCAATCCGGCGTGATGGACATCATTTTCCGCGTCGCGGACGACAAAGGCCTGCTGCTCATCGACATGAAGGACCTGCGCGCGCTCCTCGGCTACGTCGCCGGGCATGCGGAAGAATATACCCGCCTGTATGGCAATGTATCTCCGGCCAGCGTCGGGGCCATCCAGCGTGCGCTGCTCTCCCTGGAGAACCAGGGTGCGGAGAAGTTCTTCGCCGAGCCGTCCTTCGACATCCAGGACCTGTTCGCCGTGGAGAACGGACGGGGCGTGATGAGCGTGCTGGCCGCCGACAAGCTGATGCTCAACCCCAAGCTCTATTCGACCTTCCTGCTCTGGCTGCTTTCCGACATCTACGCCAACATGCCCGAGGTCGGCGACCCGGAGCTCCCGAAACTGGTCTTCTTCTTCGACGAGGCGCATACACTCTTTACGGACACCGCTCCCGCCCTGGTCAGCAAGATCGAGCAGGTGGTCCGGCTGATCCGGAGCAAGGGCATCGGCGTCTATTTCATCACGCAGAATCCTTCCGACATCCCCGACAGCGTCCTGGGGCAGTTGGGCAACCGCGTCCAGCACGCCCTGCGCGCCTACACCCCCAAGGACCAGAAGGCCGTGCGCGCCGCGGCCGAGACCTTCCGGGCCAATCCATCCTTCAAGACCGAAGATGCCATCATGGCGCTGGAGACCGGCGAGGCACTGGTCAGTTTCCTTGACGCGAAGGGAGCGCCGAGTGTCGTGGAGCGGGCCAAGATCCTTTTCCCGCTGAGTCAGATCGGCGCCATCACGGCCGGGCAGCGGCTGGATATCCAGAACGCTTCGCCGCTGGGCGGCAAATATGACCACGTCATCGACCGCGAGTCCGCTTTCGAGCTGCTGCTCGCCGACGCGCAGAAAGCCGCCGAAGAGCAGGCCAGGCAGCAGGCGGAGATCGAGCGCCAGAAAGAAGAAGCAGCCCGCGCCAAGGCGAAGGAATCCAAGTCCGCCGCCAAGCCTTCCAAGGCCGCGAAGAGCCTTGCCGGCGCCGTAGCGGCTGCAGCGGCCACGGCCGCCATCACCAGCCTTTCCCGCAGTGCGGGGACCGCCGCGGCCAATGCCGTCACCGGCAAGAAAAAAAGCAAAAACAGCAAAAGCACGGCAGAGAAGGCCGTCGGCAGTGCGACGTCCAGCGCCATTCGTACCCTGTCCCGTTCCATTCTCGGCAGCCTGATCAAGTAACCAGAACCCCTTACTTACCCCTATTTGTCATTCTGAACGCAGTGAAGAATCATCCTTCCCCTTTCCGCCTGTTCCCCATCCTTTTGCTGCTCCTGTCCGCCTGCGGACCGCGCGGGGTGATAGAAGTCGGCCCTGTGGGAATCGTCCCCACGCCGCCCATCGGTTTTTTCCCGGAGTATTACCAGATCGACAGTTCCAGCGTACGCAACGGAGACTCCTTCACCGGGCTGATGAACCGGCTGGGCCTGGGAGCCGCCGATGCCTACGCGCTCACGCAGCGCTGCGAGGGCATTTTCGACGTCCGCAAGCTGATTGCCGGCAAGCCGGTACAGGCTTACTACGACACGGAACCGGACGGTCGCAGGACCCTTCGTTACGTCGTCTATACGGAGGACCGCATCCGCTCCGTCGTCTTCCAATGCGCCGATTCGCTCGCCGTCTGGCGGGTGGAGAAGCCGGTCGGGCACCGGCGCAGCTTTACGGACGTGACCATCAACAGTTCGCTCTGGAACGACATGATCGCGGCCGGCGGCTCCCCCAACCTGATCATGACGCTCGCGGACATCTTCCAGTGGAGCGTGAATTTTTTTGCCCTGCAGAAGGGCGACCGTTTCCGGATAATCTATGACGAGTTGATCGTCGACGACCAGACGGTCGGGCTCGACACGCTGCACTTCGCCCTCTTCGACGCCGCAGGCGGCAAGCAGGTCGCCGCCGTGCGTTTCGACACGGGAGACGGCGCCCTGGGCACCTATTGGGACAAGGGCGGAGAAAGCCTCAAGCGCATGTTCCTCAAGGCGCCGCTCAAATACAACCGCATCAGCAGCGGTTTCTCTTACGCCCGCGTCCATCCGGTCACGGGCCAGGTGCGTGCGCACACCGCCGTGGACTATGCCGCGCCGACCGGCACGCCGGTCTACGCCCTGGGCGACGGCACCGTGACCAGGCTCGGCTGGGACTCCGGTGGCGGCGGCAACCGCATCCGTCTCAAGCACGCCCGGGGGTACGAGACCAGCTACATGCACCTGTCCCGGTATGCCCCCGGCCTGAAGGTCGGTTCCCGCGTGTCGCAAGGCCAGCTGATCGGCTATGTGGGCGCAACCGGCACCGCCACGGGCCCGCACCTGGATTTCCGCGTGTTCCAGAACGGCAAGGCCATCAACCCGCTGTCGCTGAACTCTCCGGCGTCCGAGCCCCTGGACAAGAAGTACCTCGGGGCCTTCAATGCCCTGTATGACCAGTGGATGGCAGAACTGTCCCGGTAGTTCGTCAGAACCCCAGACCAGAATCATGGACATACAGCCGATAGCCCTCTTCCGCTCTCCGCTGAGCGGCAAGTTCGGCCTGCCGAGGCAGTCCGGATTGGCGGATTCGCTCCGGGGCACGGTCGTGCTGGAGCCGGCATACCGCGCGCCCGAGGCGCTGCGTGGCCTGGACGGCTTCGACTACCTCTGGCTCATCTGGGGCTTCCACCTGAACCGGGAGTCAGGCTCCGAAGGACTGACTGTCCGTCCTCCGCGTCTGGGCGGAAATGAGCGCGTGGGCGTCTTCGCCTCCCGTTCTCCCTACCGGCCCAATCCATTGGGACTCAGCTCCGTGCGCATCGAGCGCGTGGATGCCGACTCGGGCGAGATTCATGTCCTGGGCGCCGACCTGGCCGACGGGACGCCCATCTACGACATCAAGCCGTACGTGGAATATGCCGACAGCCATCCCGGCGTGCGCAGCGGCTTCGTGCACAAGCGGGAATGGAAGGCGCTGCAGGTTGAGTTCCCCGGCCATCTGCCTCCTTTGTTCGCTCCCGGCGAGCTGGATGCCCTGCGGGAAATTCTCGCGCAGGATCCCCGCCCCCAGTACCAGGACGACCCGGAACGCGTTTACGGCCTCCTGTACGAGGGGCGTAACGTCAGATTCCGTGTCTCGGACGGCGTTCTCACCGTCGTCGGGGTGGAAACGGCGGCCGGATCCGGGAAGTAAAATAAAATTTTTGTACATTTGACCACACGACAACCAATAACCCATCCGATATGAAAAGAATTCTCATTACCCTGTTCACCGGCCTGACCGTCGTCAGCGCCGTATTCGCGCAGCCCCGCCGCCCGGACACCCCGCTTCCCAAGTGGGAAGGTCTCGCCCTCACCCCGCAGATGGGGTGGAATTCCTGGAACAAATTCGCGACCAACATCAACGAAGAGCTGATCCGGGCCACGGCCGACAAGATGGTCGAGCTTGGACTTGTGGACGCCGGCTATGTCTATCTGAATCTGGACGACGGCTGGCACGGTGAGCGGGACGCGCAAGGATTCATCCACGAGGATCCGGCCAAGTTCCCGTCCGGCATCAAAGCCCTGGCAGACTACCTGCATGAGCGCGGTCTGAAGCTCGGCATCTACAGTGACGCCGGCACCAATACCTGCGCCTGCTACGCCGGCAGCAACGGCCACGAATACCAGGATGCCTTCACCTACGCCTCCTGGGGCGTCGACTACCTCAAGTACGACTGGTGCTACACACAGAACCTGAATCCGGTCGGCGCCTATACCACCATGCGCAGCGCTCTCAAGCGGGCTGGCCGCCCCATCCTCTTCAGCATCTGCGAATGGGGATCCAACAAGCCCTGGGAATGGGCAAAGGATGTCGGCCACTCCTGGCGCACCACGGGAGACATCGGTGTACACTTCACGCCCGTCCCCGTCACCTATGATGAGAACGGCCGCCCCCGCTGGCGTCCGCAGAGCGTGCTCGAGATCCTGGACCAGAATGAGCCGCTGCGCGCCTACGCCGGCCCGGACCACTGGAACGATCCGGACATGCTCGAGGTCGGCAACGGCATGACGGTCAGCGAGGACCGCGCCCACTTCACCCTCTGGTGCATGATGGCCGCGCCGCTGATCCTCGGCAATGACCTCACGAACATGAGCGCCGAGACCCTTGCCATCATAACCAACAGGGACGTCATTGCCATCGATCAGGATCCGCTCGGCATCCAGGGGCTGCGCCTCAAGAAAGAGGGAGACCTGCAGTACTGGTTCAAACCGCTCTCCGACGGCGCCTGGGCTTTCTGCCTGCTGAATGCCGGCCCTGACGACGCGACTGTCGAGCTGGAATGGGAGAAACTGGAATTCGTGGACGAACTCAGCGGCCGGAGTCCCTCTTTCGCCACGGTCAATTATGCGGCGAAGGATCTTTGGAACAGCTCCGCAAAGACTTTCAACACTCGCGCCAGGGGCAGGAAACGCGGCCAGACGGTCGGCGTCAAAACCACCGTCACCGTGCCTTCGCACGATGTAGTCACATACCGCCTGACGCCGCTCAACTAATCAGCTGTCTAATCCAGGGCTTTGAAGCCCAGGTAGAGCGCATTGATGAGATCAAAGCTGCTGTATGCCTCCGCCGTGCATTTGTACGTGAGCGCATCAGCAGCTTTTCCGTGGATCCAGACGCCCAGGGTGGCTGCTTCCAATGCGGTATAGCCGCGCGCCAGCAGGCCGCCGATCAGGCCGGTCAGCACGTCGCCGCTGCCGCCTTTGGCCAGGCCGGGGTTGCCTGTGGTATTGGTGTACTTCTCCCCTTCCGGGGTGTAGATCTCGGTCAGGTGACTCTTGGCCACGATCACGCTGCCGGTCTCGGCGCAGAATGCCTTGACGGCAGAGTCCTTCTCTTCCGGCGTATTCCAGCTGATCAGGCGGCGCAATTCGACCTCGTGCGGGGTCATCACGGAGCCGGCAGGAATCAGTTTGCGAAACTCAGGATGGGCGGCCAGGATGAAGAGCGCGTCGGCGTCCAGGACCATCGGGATCACGTCTTCCTGCTCCTGCACCCGGGCCAGCAGGCTGGCAAAAGCCTCCTCGGTCTGCTTCGTCCGGCCCAGGCCGGGGCCGACGGCAATGGCGGTGAAACGGAGCAAGCCGTCCGGGACGCGGCTGAAGCACTCTCCCGGATCCTCGGACAACATGGCGGACGGGAACAGGGAGACGGCCGCCTGCTCCGCCCGGGCGGTGGAATGCAGGGTCACGAGTCCGCAACCCGATTTGAGGGCTGCGCCCGTTGCCAGCACGGCGGCACCCGGCATGTACTGGCATCCAGCGACCAGCAGCAGGTGCCCGTAATCGCCTTTGTGGCTGATGGCTTCGCGTTTCTTGAGTAGCGGGCGGAGGTATTTGGATGTGATCTTATGCATAATCAGCAATTTATTGGCAGGATGTGATGTGAAAGCAATGCTCTTTTTTTTCGTATTTGACAAGGATGCGGCCGGCGTTTCGTTCGTCACGCAGCACCTCGGCGAGAACTTTGGTCAGTTCGTAGGGCTGCATGAATTCGTCGGTCTCGACGTCGCGATAATAGCGGCTGTGGCTGATGTCGAAGGTCGTGCCGTAGCAGTGCGAAGAATTGTCGGAGGCATTGGGGTTGCCGCTTCTGCGCAGGCGCGCGACGTCTTCCTCGGTACGCAGGATGGAGGTGCAGACCAGCTTGTAGCTGGGAAAGTTCTTTCTGGCCAGGGAGTCGTGGAACGCCTTGGCAATGTGGTTCAGCTCCCGGGCAGCGCCGGCCGTCAGATACGGCACCGAGTAGCGTAGATCATCGACTTCGAGGAAGTCGCTGTCCCCGACCCGGACCAGCAGCAGGGTATCGACAGCGTTCCGTTTCTCCGGAATGGTCTGCAGCCCCACGGCCCTGGCCTTTTCCAGGTGTACATCGTTGATATCGCTGAAAACCTTGGCGTAGGACATCAGCTTCGTGTAGTAGATGATCTCGCGGGCCTCGGACTCCCCCGTTCCGTCCACGTCATCCTCCGGCAGACTTCCGGATTCAACGCCCCCCACCACCTCTTCAGGCTCCGTCTGAACCGTTTCCACCGGAACCTCTTTCTCCACCGGCACCCGCTCTGCCTTGCTGCATCCCCCTCCGACCAGGATCCCCAGCAGGAAACCCAGCACGAACGGCGTCAGCAGCACGATCAGTATTTTCTGTCTTTTGGACATTTCCATCAAGACGGGAAGCCTGAATCAAAACTTCAAGACCGGTTGCCGGGCGGCCGTGGTCTCGTCCGGACGTCCGATCGGCGTATTGTGCGGGGCACCGTGCAGCATCTCCGGATCGGTTTTGGCTTCGACGGCAATCCGGCGCATCACGTCGATGAACGCGTCCAGCGTCTCCAGCGACTCAGTCTCCGTGGGCTCGATCATGATGGCCTGATGGAAGAGCAGCGGGAAATAGATGGTCGGAGCGTGAAAACCGTAGTCGAGCAAACGTTTGGCGACGTCCAGCGTCGAGACTCCGTTGTCGTCCAGCAGTCCGTCAAAGACGAATTCATGCTTGCACACGGACGGAATCGGCAATTTGTAACAGCCTTTGAGCGATTCCTTGATATAGTTGGCCCCGAGCGTGGCCAGCTTGCCGGCCATCTTGATATGTTCGCGACCCAGCATCAGGATGTACGCATAGGCGCGCAGGATGATACCGAAATTGCCATGGAAGCCGCTAACGCGCGGAATGTGCAGGAACGGGACCAGCTTGTCGGACACGCCGACAGGACCGGCGCCGGGACCACCCCCGCCGTGGGGCGTGGAGAACGTCTTGTGCAGGTTCAGGTGCATGATGTCGAAGCCCATGTCACCCGGGCGGACCATGCCGAGGAGCGGATTCATATTGGCTCCGTCGTAGTAGAGCAGGCCTCCGCAGGCATGCACGAGTTCCGCGATCTCCCGGATGTCACGCTCGAAGAGGCCGAGCGTGTTGGGGTTCGTGAGCATGATGCCGGCGATGTCCGGGCCGAGGAGCGCTTTCAGCGCTTCCACGTCCACGAGACCGTCTTCCTTGGATTTGACGACCACGATCTCCAGACCGCAGACGGCAGCCGAGGCCGGGTTGGTGCCGTGGGCGCTGTCCGGGACGATGACCTTGGTGCGGGCGAGATCGCCCCGGCTCATGTGATATTCGCGCATGAGCATGAGGCCGGTGAGTTCGCCGTGGGCGCCGGCGCAGGGCAGGAAGGTGAAATGCTTCATGCCGGTGATGGCCGCCAGGGCCTTGTCCATGCCGGCATAGACTTCGAGAGCGCCTTTCGTCGTGCTCTCCGGCTGCAGGGGATGCAGGCCGGTGAAGGCCGGCAGGTTCGCGATCTCTTCGTTGATCTTGGGGTTGTACTTCATCGTGCATGACCCGAGCGGATAGAAGCCCGTGTCCACGCCGAAGTTCATCTGGGACAGGTTGGTATAGTGGCGCACCACATCGACCTCACTGACTTCCGGCAGCGCCAGCGGCGCCTCCCGCCAGATTCCTGCCTTGCAGCAAGGCTGCTCGCTCCGCGGGGAGTCACAAGAATCGGATAATTTTGCAGGATCGCAAAATTCTCCGATTTCTTCTGACCCCACCACTGACGTGGTTCCCCCTCTCCCTTGCCGAGGGCGGCAAGCCCCCGCCGGGGCGACAGCCTCGCTTGCGCGGCAAATGGAATCCGGCAGGGAATACCCAATGCGTCCGGGTTTGGAGAGTTCGAAAATGAGTTTGTCGTAGTATTTCATATCGCGGCCCTCCTTAGATTGATTTGACGATTTCGACGATCCGGTCCAGCTCTTCGCGTGTATGCTTCTCCGTGACGCAGAAGGTCACGTAGCCGTCCTCGGTCAGCAACGCGGCGAAGAAACCCGCGTCGAGCAGCGCCTGCTGAAGCTTCTGCACATCGCACTTCGGCTTGAGGCAGAACTCTTTGAGGAACTCGCCCTCGAAGACGCGCTCGAACTTGCCGGTGGCCAGCAGGGCGTCGTGCAGGTAGTGGGAGCCTTCGTAGCAGAGGGCGTTGAGCCTGCGCATACCCTCGGGGCCCATCAGGGACAGGTAAACGGTGCACCAGAGGGCCATCAGCGACTCGTTGGAGCAGATGTTGGAGGTGGCCTTCTCGCGGCGGATATGCTGTTCGCGCGCCTGGAGCGTCAGGACGTAGCAGCGCTTGCCGGAAGCATCGGTCGTCTGGCCGACGATGCGGCCCGGCAACTTGCGCATCAGCGCCGTGGTGCAGGCCATGAAGCCCACGTACGGGCCGCCGAAGCACAACGGAATGCCGAGGCTCTGGCCGTCGCCCACGGCAATGTCGGCCCCCCATTCAGCCGGACTCTTGACGACCGCCAGCGCGGAGGGGTCGCAGTATTCGACCAGCAGCGCACCGGCATCGTGGACGAGCTCCGCGAGTCCGAGATGACTTTCAATGATTCCGAAGCGGTTGATCGACGGAACGATGACACCCGCCAGATCAAGTACCCCTTCGGCCACTTCTTCGGCCACCTTGTCCGTCACGACAACGTTGATGCCGGCATATTTGGCATAGGTCCGGATGACGTCGATCACGTGCGGCAGGAGCCGGGCGGAGACGATGACCGAATTGCGTTTCCGTGTGCTGGCGACGCACATGCGCATGGCTTCTGCGGCCGCGGTCGGGCCGTCGTACATCGAGGCGTTGGCGCAGTCCAGGCCGGTCAGGCGGCAGATCATCGACTGCCACTCGAAGATATAACGGAGCGTGCCCTGCGAGATCTCGCACTGGTACGGCGTATAGGCAGTCAGGAATTCGCTGCGGGACGTGATATACGGAATGACCGACGGCACATAGTGGTCGTACGCGCCCTGGCCGACGAACACCTTGAGGCGGGTGTTCCTGGCGGCGAGGTCCTCAAAAAAGTCACGGACCTGCTGCTCGCTCAGCGCGGACGGCAGGTCGTACTCCCCCTTGTAGATAAAATCCGCGGGGACATCGGCATACAGGTCGTCGAGCGAGCCCACACCGATCCTTTCGAGCATCGTGCGGATATCTTCCTCCGTGTGAGGAAAATAACTGAATGCTCCCATAGTCTCCTTACTTGGCGATTTCAGCGTAGGCGGCAGCGTTCAGCAGGGCGTCGAGTTCGCCCTTGTCGGACATCTCGACCTTGATGATCCATGCCTCGTAAGCGTCCTCGTTGATCAGTTCGGGCTTGTCTTCGAGCTCGTCGTTGCGGGCGATTACCTTGCCGGAGACCGGGGCGATCAGCTCGCTGGACGTCTTGACGCTCTCGAGGGCGCCGAACTCGTCGCCGGCGACGACCTCATCGTCGACGTCCGGCATTTCCACATACGTGATGTCCCCCATCTCGCCCTGCGCGAAGTCAGACACACCGACGATGGCCACGTTGCCATCCACTTTGACCCATTCGTGGGACTCGCTGTAGAGGAGTCCTTCTTCAATTTTGCTCATATTATGGTAATTTATTTCTTGTAATTGGTCTGGTAGAAACGTTTCTTGACGACATGGCCGGGGAAGGCGTTCTTGCGGACGCGGACCCAAAGCGGAGTGCCGGGCGAAGCGTAGGCGCTGTCCACGAGGGCGAAGCAGAGGCTCTTCTCCAGGGAGATGGAATGGTAGCCGGTCGTGACGACGCCCACTTCGGTGCCGTCCTCGAGTTCGACGGGATAACCGTGTCGGGGCACGGCCTTGTCGGCAAGTTCGATACCCACGAGCTTGCAGGCGACGCCGTTTGTCTTCTGCTCCACGAGGGCTTCCCTGCCGATGAATTCCGGCTTGTCCAGCTTGCAGAACATGCCCAGACCGGCCATGACGGGCGAAATGTCCTGGGTGAGCTCGTCGCCGTAGAGCGGCATGCCGGCCTCGAAACGCAAGGTGTCGCGGCAGCCCAGGCCGCAGGGCTTGACGCCGGCGGCGAGAAGCATGTTCCAGTAATTCCGGATCTGATCCGGTGCGGCATAGATCTCGAAACCGTCCTCGCCCGTGTAGCCGGTGCGGCTGACAATGACGCGGCGGCCGTCCTGTACGAGGTCGCAGAAGGTGTAGAAACTCAATCCGGAGGCTTCCGCGAAGCCCAAGGTACCGCAGACGAAGCGCTCCGCATCCGGGCCCTGGACGGCAATCTGCCCCCAGGCGTCGGACTGGTTGTCGATGTGGACGTCGAAGCCCTCGGCCTGCTCCAGCATCCAGGTGTAGTCCTTTTCGATGTTGGAAGCGTTGACCACGAGCAGGTAGTGCTGCGGATCGCGCTCCCGATAGACGAGCAGGTCGTCCACCGTGCCACCGTCGGGATACAGCATCATGCCGTACTGGATGCCGCCGTGTTCGAGCGTGCGGACGTCGTTGGTGAAGATGTGGCCCACAAAACGCTGCGCATCCGGCCCGCTGACGAAGATCTCCCCCATATGGGAGACGTCGAAGACGCCGGCCGCATGGCGCACGGCGTTGTGTTCGTCAATGATGCCGCTGTACTGGATGGGCATGTCATATCCCGCGAAAGGGCTCATCTTGGCACCGAGCTTCACGTGGAAGTCATGCAGACAAGTCGTTTTGAGTAAGTTATCCATATCGGTTATCTGGAGGTTATTTAAGGATTTCGAGGTCTTTCTTCAGGATCATCTTGGGATCCATCATCTTGACTTTTTGGAAGAGAATCACCTGGTTGCCCAGCGAGAGGTAGACCTTGTCTTCGTGCTTGCCCTTCCTCCACCATTTGTAGAATCCGACCGGATCGTTCTCAAAGGGAATCTTGGCAAGGATACCGGAACTGTAGCCGGGATAGTCGATCACGAGGCGGAGCCCCATGAATTTCTTGTAATAGTCGGGGTCGGCGCGTCGGAGCTTGCTGACCAATGGATTGAGGACCTCCATCGTATCGACCTGGAGGACCTTGTCGCGAACAATCATCCGGTGGATCCGGACAGGGTCAACGTTGAGCCAGGCGCCCATACGCAGGGTTGTGGGCCCTTCGTCGGTATCGAGCGTCAGTTCATCCATGGAGAAATACACTTTCTCGGAATCCAGCGGGTATTGTCCTTCTACCTGTTCCATTTGTCAAAAATGCATCAACAAAAGTAATGATTTATTTTGATTTTTCCTAAATTTACAGCGTTTTGGAACGATTTTACACGGATTTTTCGGCGATAGAAGGAACAAACTGTTACTGTTCAGCCGACAGTGCGGACCGGATCCGGAAGATTTTGTCCGCACTGCCGCTGCATGCCTTCCACTGCATCGGTACGGGCGACTACCATTATCAGACGCTGTTCTGGCTCGAACGGATCGAAGAGCCTTTTTCCCTGATCCTGTTCGACCACCATCCGGACGACCAGCCGGGCGCCTTCGGCACGGAATTGCTGAGTTGCGGCGGATGGGTGGCCCGGGCGCGCCGGCTCCCGGCGCTTCGGGCGGACCGATGGATCCGAGATGCGGCGGACTTCCCCGCCCTGGACACGCTGCCGGACCTGCCGGTCTATATTTCCCTGGACCTGGACGTCCTTTCCGAAGCGTATGCCCGCACGGACTGGGACCAGGGTGCCATGACGCTGGATGAACTCTCCGGCGCCCTGCGTATGCTGAGCGGCGCACGCCGGATCCTGGGGGTGGACCTGTGCGGCGGGAGCACCCCGGAAAAAGGAGCCTCCCCGGCGGACCTGGCGTTGAACGCGGCCACCGGGGAGACCCTGTACGGATTGTTCCGGGATCTTATTTGACGATCTTGAACGTGACGGGGATCGAGCAGGTCACGGGAACGTTCTTGCCGTTCTGCTTGGCGGGAGCCCAGGCGGGAGCCTCGGACACGACGCGGAGCGCCTCGGCATCGAGTTCGGGATCCACACCCTTGACGACCCGGGCGTTGCGGATCTTGCCAGTGGCGTCGACCACGAAGTTGACGGTCACCTTGCCCTCGATGTCATTCTCAAGCGCATTCTCCGGATACTTGATGTTCTTCTGGACATACTTTACGAAGTCATTGGCGTCGCCGCCATTGAAAGACGGCTTGGCCTCGACGGCGCTGAACGGCAGGATATCGCCGAGTTTCTCAAGTTTCTCATCAGTACGGGAGACAGCGTCTGCAGCGGCGTCACCGGCCACTTCAATCGCGTCGGAAATAGCATCAACAGCTTCTTCAGCAGCATTCTCGACAGCCTCCACAGCATCCTGGGCGGCATTATCGGCATCTTTGTTTCCCTTGCCTTCGTTCTTGCAAGAGAAAACCATCATCGCACACGCGGCGACCATGGCAATCATGTAAATTTTTTTCATGGCCAAAATGGGTTAAATGTATTTACGTCGCAAATTTAGAAAAATTTTCGACTTATTGTTAAAAAATTTTATAAATATCTGTATTACCCTACAGCAGCGGTGAGAAGAGCCGGGCGAAAGATTCGGCGAAACGGACGGTTGCGGGACGTTTCGCCCATTCGTCCGGAAACACCTGCGAACAACCGGAGAGGTCATCCAGGAAACAATCCCGTATCCGGACCGCCATGTCGCGGTCGTAGATGAAGGCGTTGATTTCGAAGTCCTGTTCGAAACTCCGGATGTCCAGATTGGTGGAGCCGATCGAACACACTTCGTCGTCGGCCACGACCGTCTTGGCATGCATGAATCCTTTCTCGTAGAAATAGACTTTCACGCCGGCGGCAAGCAGGTCTGAAATGTACGAGCGGGACGCCAGCGTGACGATGAAATTGACATCGTCCCAGCGCGGAATGATCAGCCGCACGTCCACCCCGGCCAGGGCCGCGTTGCGCAACGCCGCACCGAGCGGCTCGTTCGGGATGAAATAGGGTGTCTGCACATAAACGTAGCGCCGGCTTTCACTGAAAATGCGCAGAATGGCCTGCATGATCACACGGAACTCCCCCATCGGGCCGGATGTGGCCACCTGCATCAGCAGGCCGCCTGCAGCCGGGACCTGCGGGTAGTAGACCGGCTGGTCCAGCAGTTGCTTGGTCGAGAACTTCCAGTCCACGAGGAAAGCCGTCTGCATCTGCGCCACGACGGGACCCGCCACGCGGATGTGCGTATCGCGCCAGATGCCGTTGCGTATGCCGACGGCGTACCGTTTGGCGATGTTCATGCCGCCCGTGTAGCCTATTTTCCCGTCTATGAGCATTATCTTCCGGTGGTCCCGGTAGTTGAGCGTGGTGACGTGACTGAGAAGTCCCCCGTGGGGGCCTTTGTACCTCACGATCTGGACCCCGGCCTTTTTCATCTCATAGTAGTACCTAGACGGGATGGGAAAGTTGGCCAGCCTCTCATAGATGAAGCGGACCTGCACCCCTTCCCGGGCCTTCTGCATCAGGAGTTCCTTTATCTTCCTGGCAGCCTCGTCGTTCCCGAAATGGAAGTATTCCACATGGATGGAATGCCTGGCTGCGGCCAGATCCTGAAGAAGCAGTTCAAGTTTCCTCTCACCCTTGGTTATGATTTCATAGGAATTCCCACAGTGCGCCCTGGACATGGGGCCGGAAAGAAGCTTCACCAGCGGCCTCCACCTTTCATCCACCAGGTCCCCGCCATCCCCGTATATAAGGTCAGAGAGTTCAGGGGTCCTCTGCTCCATAAAAACTTTCAACGAGGACTCGTGCCTTTTCTCGTACTTCCACTTCTCCCTGATGGAGAACCCCACCAGGAAATACAGCACGAGGCCAAGGACAGGGAATGCCGCCAGAATCAGTATCCAGGCCAACTTGTTGGGAGTCGGGGAGTTATCCGCAATGACAAGAAGGAGCACTACGACAAGGAGGATGACGTAGAAGATAGATACTATGGTGCTTAGGATAGCCATGGGCGTGAGTGATTTTCCCAAAGATACGCTTTTCCATTCTATTTAGCCAAACTTGCGCTTGATTTCAGCGGCACTGACTTTACAACGCCGGGAAAAATTTCAACCCCGAAAATCTTTCCGGCGAAATTTTCTTCGTATTTTTGTACATTGCTAAAAATGTCCTAGTATGCCAAAGACACTTTACCTGATTGACGGGCACGCCCTCATCTTCAAGATGTACTATGCCCTCCTGGGCCATAGCATGAC